>DASSIC010000201.1:0-3912 GCA_035692325.1 Gemmatimonadaceae bacterium
CGCGCGCGCTGCCGAGCGCCATGCGCCTGGGCACGCTCGCAGAAGGCTCGGGGCACCTGGCCCACATGCCGGCGCACATCTACGCGCGCACGGGCGACCACGCCAACGCCGCTGCCGCCAATTCGGCCGGGGCGGCGGCCGATCGCCGATACCTGATCGACGCGCCGCCGGGCGAGTTCTACGGCATGGCGTACTACTCGCACAACCTGCACTTCCTCGCCGATTCCGAGATGATGCGCGGCAGATTCGCCGCCGCGCGGCAGGCGGCGTCCGAGGTCGCCGAGAAGCTGGCGCCGCACACGCAGATGATGCCGATGGTCGAATCGCTCATCACGATGAGAACCTCGGTGCTGCTGCGCTTCGGCCGGCACGCCGAGATTCTCGCGCTGCCGCAGCCACCGGCCGATCATCCGGTGGAAGTGGCGTGGTGGCGCTTCGCTCGCGGCGTGGCATTCGCGCGCGGCGGCAAGCCCGACGAGGCGGCGAAGGAGCGAGCGGCGCTGGCGGACGCGGCCAGGAAGATTCCGGAGGAGGCGCTGTTCGGGGGAACCGGTCTCGAGAGCGCAAGAAATGTTCTGGCGCTGGCCACCGTGATCCTCGACGCGCGCCTCGCGTCGGCGCGAGGCGCGCAGGCGGACACGATCCGCCTGTGGACGACCGCGGTCGCGGCGGCCGACAAGCTGCCGTACGACGAGCCGCCGGTCTTCTTCTATCCCGTGCGCGAATCGCTCGGCGCCGCACTGCTGCTGGCCGGTAAGCCGCAGGAGGCCGAGGGCGTGTTTCGCCAGGATCTGGCCAGGCATCCGCGAAACCCCCGGTCGCTCTTCGGCCTGTTCGAGAGCCTCAGCCGACAGGGCAAGAAGGCGGATGCCGAATGGGTGAAGCGCGCGTTCGACGAGGCCTGGAAGGGGGCCGACACGACTCTCACAATCGAGGCGCTCTGAGGAGCGAATCGACAAGGAGCGGACACAGAATGATGAAGCGCCGGGGTCTTGCAGCGCTGGCCCTCGCCTGCGCGATGGTCGGGTCCGCCGGTGGCCGCCAGGCGCCGGCCGCACAAGCGTCAACACCGATCGATCCCGTCGATCTCGTCCTCGCCTCGTTCGCCCAGCGGCCGCTCGTCGCGCTCGCCGAAGCGCACGGTCTGGAGGAGGAACACGATCTGATCGCGCGGCCCCTGCGCGATCCGCGATTCGGGGACGCCACATCGACCATCGTCATCGAATGGGCGAACGCGCTCTACCAGCCCACGATCGACCGGTATCTTGCCGGCGAGGAGGTGCCGCTCCCGGAATTGAGAAAGGCGTGGAGGAATACGGGCTTTTCGCCCTTTGCCCCGTGGGACGCCCCCGTCTACGAACGATTCTTTACGGTTGCCCGGGAAGTGAATCTTTCGAGGCCGCCGGCGCGGCGCATGCGCGTAGTAGCTGCCGACCCCCCGGTCGACTGGGCCGCTGTTCGTTTTTGTGCTCCGCTGCGTTTGATCCCAACTGAACCGCGCTGTGTACGGCGACAGGTGTCCGGAGGAGGCCCTGTCGCGGTGCCGTACACGGTGACTCTTGTTTCAAATCCTGAAAGAAGCGTCGGCGCGGATGACTGAAGTTCGCCATCAGGCAGACTTCAGCCGGGAACATTACAGGATTCTTAGGATTTAGTGCACGGGTAGACGGTATCCAAGTTGCCGGATACCCGGCACGCCTAACCCAAATTCCAAGGTACCCCGATGCCCTGTCTGAGCGTCCCCCGGCGCGTGCGTTCTCTTCTTGCCTTTCTGCTCGTCCTGATTCCCGGTGCGGCCTCCGCAGCGACATTTACGTTGTCGCCGACCAGCCTCACTTTCGGCAATCAGGTCATCGGCACCACGAGCACCGCGAAGACGATCACGCTGACCAACACCGGGGCGTCCGTCCTCGCCTTCACGGCGGTCCCGTCGAACGGTGAATTCACCGCGACGAGCACCTGTTCGAGCGCCGTGAACCCGGGGGCCACCTGCGCCATCACCGTCCGCTTCACTCCGTCGGTGCTCGGCACCCGCTCGGGCACGCTCGTCGTGACCGACACCGCCGACGCCGGGAACACCGCGTCCGCGCCCTTGAGCGGCAAGGGGGTCACGGCCACCACGCTCTCGACCACCAGCCTCGTGTTCGGCAACGTGGTGCAGGGTTCGCCGAGCAAGGTGAAGAAGTTCAAGCTCACGAACAACCAGGATGTCCAGCTCACGGGGCTGACGTTCACGTCTTCCAGTCCCGACTTCAGCGCGACGGGCTGCGGAGCCACGCTCGCGGCTCATGCGACTTGTACCGAATCGGTCACCTTCACACCGACCGCGGCGCCCGGCACCACGGAAACTGGAACGCTGACCATCACGCACAGCGCCGTCACCAGCCCGCAGTCGGTCGCCATGACGGGGAAGAGCGTGCTCCCGTTGTCGCTCGCGCCGGCCTCGCTCGTATTCAGCAGCACGGCGCAAGGGGCGACGCGCACGCTCAGCACCCTGAAGCTGACGAACAACCAGAAGGTCTCGCTGACGAATATTTCGTACGCGCTCACCGGCCCGTTCACGGCGACCGGTTGCACGCCGCCGCTCGGCGCCGGGAAGAACTGTACGTTGTCGGTGACGTTCGCGCCGACGGCGTCGCACATCGGCCTCGTGACCGGTTCGCTCACCGTCAGCTCGACCAATCCGACGGCGTGGAACCATCCGGTGGCCAGCCTTTCGGGCACCGCGATCGTGGCGGTCTCGCTGACCCCGACTCCGCTGGCGTTCGGCGACATCACGGTCGCCGCGACCAGCGCGGCGAAGTCGCTCGTCGTCAAGAACAACCTCAGTCGGTCGATCGCGCTCGGCGCGTCGCCATTCACCATCGACGGCGCGAACGCCGCGGACTTCGCCCGCACCACGACCACCTGCGGCACGTCCCTCGCCGCCGGGGCGAGCTGCAGCGTGAACCTGACGTTCCACCCGCACGCCGGCGGACCGCGTGTGGCGACGTTCAAGGTCGCCAGCGACGCACCCGGCAGCCCGCATGGCGCCGCGCTGACGGGGAACGGCACGACGCCGATCACGGTGAGCCCGACGAAGCTGGCGTTCGGCAACGTCGGCGTCGGCCTGGCCAGCGCCGCGAAGCTCGTGACGCTGCAGAACAATCAGGACGTCGCGGCGCCCATCACGGTGAATCCGCCGACCGGCGACTTCACGAAGGAGCCGGCGACGACCTGCGGCACGAGCCTGGCGCCCGGCGCGAGCTGCACGATCGCGATCGCGATGAAGCCGAAGGTGGGCGGCGCCCAGGCGGGCCAGCTGACGATTCTCGAGCCGCCCTTCGCCGCGCTCAACGTCCCGCTGAGCGGCACCGGCATCAACGCGATCACGACGTCCGTGTCGTCGCTCACGTTCGCCGCGCAGAAGGTCGGCACGACCAGCATCTCGAAGCAGATCATCGTCACGAACCACCAGAACGTGCCCGCCTCGCTCGGGACCGCGCTGACCGGCAACTTCGCCGCCACCGACGCCTGCGGCGGCATCGTTCCGGCGCTGGCCACGTGCGTCGTGTCGGTCACCTTCACGCCGTTGTCCGTGGCGTCGCTGACGGGAGGCATCACCTTCGACGATCACGTCACCCCCACCGGGCGCGTGGCGGTCAAATTGAGCGGCACCGGGACGAGCAGCAATCCCCCCGCCTCGATCACGTCGGTCTCGCCGGGCGCGGGCACGGTCGGCACCGTGGTCAGCAACGTCGCGATCGCGGGCAGCTACACGACGTTCACGGACGGCCCGCCGACCGTCAGCTTCGGAGCGGGGGTCACGGTCTCGGGCGTGACGGTGCTCTCGGATACGAGCCTGGTCGTGGGATCCGTGTCGATCGCGGCGGGCGCGACGCCAGGCGCGCGCAACGTCCAGGTCACCAACGG
>DASSIC010000202.1:0-5481 GCA_035692325.1 Gemmatimonadaceae bacterium
CGTTGCCGCGGGTCCAGTGGTCGCTGCGCAACAACAACAACTACGAGCAGACGGGATTGCTCGGCTCGCTCGAGTATTTCGCCGCCAACCGCCGGCTGTTCCTCCAGAACTTCTACGAGAAGAGCAAGCGTTCGGTGCTGAAGCCGCGCACCGAGGGGCCAGCGGCGTACGTGCTACCCTCGAGCGATCCGCGGCCGGGCGCGCAGGCCGAACTGCTCAACATCCTCATGCGTCAGCACGTGGAGATCTCGCGCGCCACGGCCCCCTTCTCCGTCATGGTGCCGCGGCGGGAGTCACCGTCGGCGCGGTCGACGCAGGACTCCGCGACCCGGCGCCCGGGTGCCGCTCCGGCCACGGAACAGCGGCAGTTCCCGGCCGGCAGCTACGTCGTGCGGATGGACCAGCCATACTCCCGCATCGCCGACGCGCTGCTGGACCGGCAGTACTGGGCGCCGAACGATCCGCAGAAGACGCCGTACGACGACACCGGCTGGTCGTTCCCCGAGGGGTTCGCCGTGCAGGCGGAGCGGGTCACCGACCCGAAGGTGCTGGACGTCGCGATGCAGCGCGTGAGCGGCGAGCTCACGCCGTCCGGCGGCGTCGCGGGCCAGGGGTCGGTGTACGCGATCGACCACAACGCCGACGACGCGCTGGCGACGCTGCGCTACAGGCTGCGCGCGGCCGACATCTCCGCGGCGGAGGAATCGTTCTCCGCCGCGGGGAAGAAGTTCGCGCGGGGCTCGTTCGTGATCCGCGGCGTGGGACGCGACGAGCTGGATCGCGCCGCACGCGAGCTCGGATTGTCCGTCGTCGCGCTCGATGCGGCGCCGGCGGTGAAGATGCATCCGCTGCGCGCCGCGCGCGTGGCCATCATGCACACCTGGCTCAGCACGCAGACCGAAGGCTGGTGGCGATACGCGTTCGACCAGCTGTCGATTCCGTACGACTACATCAGCACCCAGGACATCGCGAAGGCCGCGGACCTGAACGCGAAGTACGACGTCATCCTGTTTCCACCCGCGGGCGGCAGCACGCAACAGATCATCGAGGGACTTCCGCAGTGGCGCAATCCGATGCCGTGGAAGAACACCCCGCTCACGCCGAACATCGGCACCTGGGCGCAGACGGATGACATCCGCCCCGGGCTCGGCTGGCAGGGGGTGGAGAAGCTCCAGCGGTTCGTGGCGCGCGGTGGCGTGCTCGTGGGGGTGATCGGCACGTCGGAGTTCGCGACCACGCTCGGCCTTGCGCCCGGCGTGAGCTACAACGGCTCGCCGAAGAGTCGCGTGGTGGGCAGCCTGCTCCGCTCGACGGTGGTGGATGCGACGAGCCCGATCGTGTATGGGATTCCGGAGAACCTCGCCGTGTACAGCGACGGGGGCGAGACGTTCAGCGTGAGCAATACGCGAGGCGGCCGTGGCGGCAATCGCTTCAACGGTGCGACCGACCGCCCGACGGGGCGCGGCACCGCGGACGACCCCGACGTGGTCGTAGGCCGCGCGCCCCTCGACACCAGCAACGCGGCACCGGCCATCCCCGACGTGAAGCCGTGGCAGGCAGCGCCTATCACCCCCGACCAGCTGCGCAACCCGCTGAACGTCATCCCGCCGGCGATGCGCCCGCGCGTCGCCCTGCGGCTCGGCGACCAGAAGGGGCTGCTCGCGTCGGGGTTGCTCGAGGGGGGGAGCGACATCGCGCAGCGGCCGATCGTGGTGGATGTCCCGATGGAGCGCGGGCACGTGGTGCTGTTCGCGAACAACCCGATCTGGAGGGGAGAAACGATCGGATCGTACTTCCTCGTGTTCAACACGATCCTGAACTTCGACAACCTCAACGCGGGGCGCGTGCTGGATCCGCGCTGAGTCGCTCAGGACGACGAGGCGTCACTCGACGCCCTGACAACCGCCGCCTAGATTGCCGGGGCGGCGACGTATACCGCAGGCTCGTCATCCCACGTCAGGACCTCATGCAGTCCAAGCCAGAACCAGCGCTCCGGCTCGCCAGGACCGAAGCGCCGCTCCGTCCCGAGCCGCCCAAGCCGCGGCTCACCGATACGGACGTCGAGCGGAATCCGGGCACACCGCTCGATCTCGACATCGTCCGCGCCCTGCGCGTGAACCGCTCAGCGGTGGAGCGGCGGGCCGCGACGATCCCGACGCGACGCACGGTAAAGAAGGAGTGGCAGGCGGCCTGGCTGCTGCGCAGCGTGTCGCTGATCGACCTCACGACGCTGGCCGGCGACGACACGCCGGGCAACGTGCGCCGTCTGTGCGCCAAGGCCGCTCATCCCATTCGTCAGGATCTCGTCGACGCTCTGGGCGTCGACGATCTCCACATCACAGTGGGCGCCGTGTGTGTCTATCACGCCATGGTGCCGACGGCAGTCGAGGCACTGCGGGGCACGGGCATTCCCGTCGCCGCGGTGAGCACCGGATTCCCGGCGGGACTGAGCCCGCTCGAGGAGCGCGTGCGCGAGATCCGCGCGTCGGTCGCGGCGGGCGCGAAGGAGATCGACATCGTCATCACGCGCGGCCATGTGCTCACCGGCAACTGGCAGGCGCTGTACGACGAAGTGCGGATGTTCCGCGAGGCCTGCGGCGACGCACACATGAAGTCGATCCTCGCCACCGGCGAGCTGGCGACACTCGGCAATGTCGCGCGCGCGAGCATGGTCGCGATGATGGCGGGCTCCGACTTCATCAAGACGTCGACCGGCAAGGAAGGCGTCAACGCCACGCTGCCGTTCAGCCTCGTGATGGTGCGGATGATCCGTGAGTACTTCCAGCAGACGGGCTACGCGGTGGGCTACAAGCCGGCTGGCGGTATCCGCAGCGCGAAGAACGCGCTGGAGTATCTCTATCTGATGAAGGACGAGCTGGGCGATCGCTGGCTCAAGCCCGACCTGTTCCGTTTCGGGGCGAGCTCGCTCCTCACCGACATCGAGCGTCAGCTCGAGCACTTCGTCACCGGGCGCTACTCCGCGGCCCATCGTCACCCCATGGTCTGACATGACAACCGTTCGGGAAGTCTTCGACACCATGGAGTACGGGCCCGCCCCCGAGTCGGCGAAGCCGGCCGAAGAGTGGCTCGCCAAGCATGACGCGAAGTTCGGGCACTTCATCGGCGGCACGTGGACCAAGCCGTCGAACACCTTCGAGGTGATGAACCCGGCGACGGGCAAGCAGCTCGCCGCCGTGAGCGAAGGGTCGAAGAAGGACATCGACGCCGCCGTGAAGGCGGCGCGCAAGGCGCTGCCCTCGTGGCAGGCGCTCGGCGGCCACGGGCGCGCGCGCTACCTGTACGCGCTCGCGCGCGCCGTGCAGCGCAACTCACGCCTGCTCGCCGTGCTCGAGTCGATGGACAACGGCAAGAGCATCCGCGAAACGCGCGACATCGACGTCCCGCTCGTCGCTCGGCACTTCTATCACCATGCCGGCTGGGCGCAGCTGATGGAGACGGAGTTCGAGGGCTACCATGGCGCCGGTGTCGTCGGCCAGATCATCCCGTGGAACTTCCCGCTGCTCATGATGGCGTGGAAGGTTGGTCCCGCGCTCGCGGCCGGATGCACGATCGTCATCAAGCCCGCCGAGTTCACGCCGTTGACGGCGCTCGCGTTCGGCGAGCTCGCCGAGTCGATCGGGCTTCCGGCGGGCGTGCTCAACATCGTCACGGGCGATGGTGACACCGGTGCGGCGATCGTCGCCCATCCCGACATCGACAAGATCGCGTTTACCGGCTCGACCGAAGTCGGGCGCATCATTCGCAAGGCGACGGCGGGTTCCGGCAAGAAGCTGTCGCTCGAGCTGGGGGGCAAGTCGCCCTTCATCGTGTTCGACGACGCCGATCTCGACTCGGTCGTCGAGGGGGTGGTGGACGCGATCTGGTTCAACCAGGGCCAGGTGTGCTGCGCCGGATCGCGGCTGCTCGTGCAGGAGGGGATCGCCGAGCGACTCTATGCGAAGCTGCGCGCACGGATGGAGACGCTGCGCCTTGGCTCGCCGCTCGACAAGGCGGTGGACATGGGGGCCATCGTCGCACCGGTGCAGCTCGAGCGCATCCGCTCGCTCGTCGAGCAGGGGAAGACCGAGGGCGCCGACTTCTGGCAGCCGTCGTGGGCCTGTCCCACCGAGGGGTGCTTCTATCCGCCGACGCTGTTCACGAACGTGCAGCCGTCGTCGTCCATCGCGCAGGTGGAAATCTTCGGACCGGTGCTCGTCGCGATGACCTTCCGCACGCCGGGCGAGGCGGTGGCGCTGGCGAACAACACGCAATACGGGCTGGCGGCATCGGTGTGGAGCGAGAGCATCAACCTCGCGCTCGACATCGCGCCGAAGATCAAGGCGGGCGTGGTGTGGATCAACTCCACCAACCTGTTCGACGCCGCAGCCGGATTCGGCGGCTACCGCGAGAGCGGCTTCGGGCGCGAGGGTGGCCGGGAGGGGATGTACGAGTACCTCAAGCGCGACCATGCCGAGGAGGGCACCGACGATCTCGCAGCCGGTCGCGCGGCCAAGGCATCGGCGCGGGCCGGCGCACGTGCCGCGGCAAAGGCCGCATCGAAGCCGATCCGGCGCGCCGCGGAGCTGGATGATCCCGACCGTGGACCGCTCGTCGATCGCACCGCCAAACTGTTCATCGGCGGCAAGCAGGCGCGGCCCGATTCCGGCTACTCCACCCGTGTGATCGGGGCGGACGGCCGCGTGCTCGGCGAAGTGGGCGAGGGGAATCGCAAGGATCTTCGCAACGCCGTCGAAGCGGCGCATGCCGCGCTCGAGAAGTGGAGCAAGGCGACGGGGCACAATCGCGCGCAGATCCTCTACTACATCGCCGAGAACCTCGCGGCGCGGGCGTCGGAGTTCGCGGCGCGGATCACGGCGCTGACCGGCGGTGACGGCGCGACCGAGGTGGAAGCGAGCGTACGACGGCTGTTCACGTACGGTGCGTGGGCGGACAAGTACGACGGTCAGGTGCATCAGGTGCCATTGCGCGGCGTGGCACTGGCGATGAACGAGCCGATCGGCGTGATGGGCCTCGCGGCACCGGACGAGCATCCGCTGCTCGGTCTGGTCTCGCTGATCGGTCCGGCGATCGCGGTCGGCAATACGGTCGTGGCGATCCCGAGCGAGAAGGCGCCACTCGCGGCGACGGATTTCTACCAGGTGCTGGAGACGAGCGATCTTCCGGCCGGGGTCGTGAACATCGTGACTGGCGCGAAGGATTCGCTCGCGAAGACCCTCGCCGAGCACGACGACGTGGATGCCGTGTGGTACTTCGGCACGCGTGAGGGAGTGAAGGCGGTGGAGCTGGCGAGCGCCGGCAACATGAAGCGGACGTTCGCCGAATGGGCGCCGCGCGAGTGGATGTCCACGGCGGACGGCGAGGGGCGCGACTTCCTGCGCGAGGCGACGCAGGTCAAGAATATCTGGATTCCGTACGGGGAGTGAACCGAGAACGGTGAACGGTGAACGGTGAACGGTGAAC
>DASSIC010000203.1:0-3098 GCA_035692325.1 Gemmatimonadaceae bacterium
GCCGGAACACGCACTCCACCATCTCGGTGAAGTACTCGGTCAGCAGTGTGGCCATCGCGTCGGGGTTCATCGTCTCGGAGAGCGCGGTGAACCCACGGATGTCGCTGAACAACACCGCCACCGGCCGCTTGTCGCCGCCCAACTTGGTCGCCTCGGCCGAATCGGCGATGCGCGCGGCCAGCTGCGGCGCGAAGTAGCGCTCGAAGTTGCTGCGGACGATCCCTTCCTTGCGGATCCGCTCGGCGAACTGCGAATTCTCGATGGCCACGGCGGCGATGCCGGCGAAAGCGACGAGGAACTCGAGGTCGTCTTCGCTGAACCGATGGGCGACGCTCGGATTGTCGACGTAGAGCACGCCGAGCACGCGGTCGGCGCTGCCGACGAGCGGCGCGCAGATGGCCGAGCGCACTTGCTGCATGACGATGGACTGGCCGCCGAACCGCTCGTCCTCGCCCGCATTGTCGGTCAACAGCGCGACCTTCTCGACGACGGCCTGGCGCGCGATGGACTGCGGCACGGAGCGAGGCACGTCACCGCCCCGCTTGTCGCGCGCGATCTTGGGCACGAGCTCGCCATTCTCGTCGATGAGCAGGATCGCCACGCGATCCACCTCGAGGGTGCCGTAAGCGTAGCCGACGATCTTGTC
Source organism: Gemmatimonadaceae bacterium (assembly GCA_035692325.1). Taxonomy (GTDB): domain Bacteria; phylum Gemmatimonadota; class Gemmatimonadetes; order Gemmatimonadales; family Gemmatimonadaceae; genus AG11. The sequence goes on from DASSIC010000203.1 coordinate 647, forward strand.
CAGAATCGTGTCGACGTCGACGGCGCGGGTGAGCCCCTTGGAGACCTCGAGCAGCGTGGCGAGCTTCTGCTGACTCTTGTCGCTCGGCGGGGCGCTGAGCGGTGAGACGATCCCGCGGGTGAGCCCGCCTGGCCCGGTGGGCGATTCTCCGAGCGTCGCGATCGCGGCCGTGGGATCGCGCATCGGAATCTGCCGCACGATCGTGGCGCCGATCGTGGTCCGTGCGACGCTCTGGTGCGACACCGTCGGGGTGGACGACCCGAACGACTCGAGGCGGAAGCCGACCTTCCCGAAGGCGAGCAGGTCGTCGATCATCGCCTTGCCCCTCTCGATCTTCGTGCCGTTGACGAAGGTCCCGTTGCTCGAGCCCAGGTCGCGGAGCGACAGCACGTGGCCGTCGGAGGTCAGCTCCGCGTGCCGGCGTGAGATCGTGGGGTGGAAGACCGGGAGATCACAGGTGGGCGCCCGCCCCACGATGAGCGGCACGCCGTCGCGGAGGTCATAGGTCTTCGTGCCGTCGGGGCTGATCAGTCGGAGGGGCATCGAGCTTCAAATATGACACCTCGCAGGATGATCCGCACCGATTTTTGGGCATTTCCGCCCTCTCAAGTCGACGTATCAGCGGTTGAATGGCGCCGAGCCGCGTCGCGCACCCGTCCGATCGCCGTCAGCATCGCCCGGGCCTTGTTCTCGGTCTCGGCCCACTCGCTGGCGGGCACCGAGTCCTGGACGATGCCCGCCCCCGTCTGCACCGACGCCACCCCGTCATGCAGCACACAGGTGCGGATGGTGATCGCCAGGTCCATCCGCGCCCCGCCGGCGGCGATGTAGCCCACCGCCCCGGCATACGCGCCGCGCCGCTCCGGCTCCAGCTCGTCGATGATCTCCATCGCCCGCACCTTCGGGGCACCGGTCATCGTGCCGGCGGGAAAGGTCGCGCGGAATGCGTCGAGCGCATCCAGCCCCTCGCGCAGCCGGCCGGTCACCTGACTCACCAGATGGAGCACGTGAGAGTAGCGCTCCACCGTCATGAAGTCCGACACCGCGACGCTGCCGTACTCGGCGATCCGTCCCACGTCGTTGCGGCCGAGGTCCACGAGCATCACATGCTCGGCCCGCTCCTTTTCGTCGGCAGACAGCTCCTCAGCCATGGCGGCGTCCGCCTCGGGGGTGGCGCCCCGCGGGCGCGTGCCCGCGATGGGTCGGACCGTCACCGCGCGGCCCTCGACGCGCACCAGCAGCTCCGGTGAGCTGCCCACGAGCTCGAGCCCGTCGAGCACGAGGTGGTACATGTACGGCGACGGGTTGAGCGCGCGCAGCGCACGATAGAGCGCGTCCGAGGGGAAGTCGTGCGGCACGCGAATGCGGCGCGCCAGCAGCACCTGGAAGGCGTCGCCGGCGGCGATGTACTCCTTGATTCGTTCGACGTCCTGCACGAAGCGCTCGCGCTCGTACGACGACGTGCCTGTCGCGGGCGGCGCGTCCTGCCGCAGGTCGAGCGCGGGGAGCGATACCGGCGAGCGCAGTCGCGCGATCGTGCGCTCCACGGTCGCCAGCGCAGTGTCGTACGCGCGACGAAGCGCGGCGTCGCTCGTGTCGTCGCCCAGCGGCGCGCCCACGACCACGCGCGCCTGGGCGCGCAGGTTGTCGATGATGACGACGGCGTCGGTGAAGACGAACAGGCTGTCCGGTGCGGCGTCGCCGCGCGGCGGCGGCGACGGCAGCCGCTCGATCAGCCGCACCGTGTCGTAGCTGAAGAACCCCACCGCACCACTCCAGAAGGCGCCAAGCTCGGGCACCTCCACCGGAGGCATGGCGCGCACGCGCGCATTGAGGTCGTCGAGCGGGCTCGCCGGCCGATGCGCACCATGCCATCCCTGCGCCGGTGTCCACTCCTCCACGACGCCGTCGCGCAGCCGCCACGCTCCCCGTGGAGCGCTGCCGAGAAAGGTGTAGCGCGACCAGGTCTCACTTCCCGCCGGCGCGCTTTCCAGCAGGAACGCGAACGGTCCCTCGCGCAGCTTCGCGAACGCCGTCACCGGCGTGTCGGTGTCGAGGAGCGTGTCGCGCCACACCGGGACGAGATGGTTGGCGCGCGCGAGAAGTCTGAAGTGGTCGAAGCTCATGGCGTGCTATCGAGGAACCGAGCGTGCTTGTCCGGCGCCGGAACGGCGGCGACCTTTCGAGAATGTATCGCCTGTACGCCGCGGCATGTGCCGCTCTGCTCCTGCTCCCCACGGCCGGCCAACGCGCCGGGGCGCAGGGCTGGAACGATCCCCGCACCCGTGAGCTGGTCGAGCGGGCGACGGCACGACGGGTCGAGCAGCTCGCCGACACGGGTCTGCGAGACTACAAGGCGGTCGCCCACGGCTACGTGACCTTCCTCGCGCAGGTCGGAGAGGGGCTCGCCGAGCCGCCGAAGGTGGTCAAGGCCGACGAGCTGGTGAACGAG
>DASSIC010000204.1:0-4007 GCA_035692325.1 Gemmatimonadaceae bacterium
GAGCCGCCTGGTGCATCCATAGCGTGACGACCATGGACGAGGTCTTGCGGAGCTCGATCGCGACAATTCTAGCAGCGTGACCGCTCCCCTCTCATATTCGTGCGGCGTCCTGCCAGCATGGCCGGCGTCCGTCGTCGCGCCGAGCCCACGCGTACCCCCGACACCGGTGTGTTCATGAGCCAAACGGAGGAGAAGCCGAGAAGGCTCGTCATTCAGGAGTTCGTCAGTCTCGACGGCCTGGCCGCGGGGAAGGGCGACAGCGTCGACTTCATCCCCGCCAGCACGCAGGGCGACGCGACCTTCGGCCGCGAGCAGGTAGCGCTGATGGACACGGTGGACACTCTCGTGCTCGGCCGGCGCACCTACGAGATGTTCGCCGGCTTCTGGCCGAAGGTGACGTCGGGTCCGGAGAAGGAATTCGCCGACAAGTGGAACGCGCTGCGGAAGATCGTCTTTTCGTCGACGCTCGCGCGCGCCCCGTGGGGCTCGTGGCCGGAGGCCAACGTCGTGCGCGGCGACGTCGCGGAGGAGATCGCGAAGCTGCGCAAGGAGCCGGGGAAGGACATCCTCCTCGCCGGCAGCATCTCGCTCGCGCAGGCGCTCATCCGGAAGGCGTCGATCGACGAGTACCGCCTCGTGCTGTGTCCGACGACGCTGGGGAAGGGGCGGATGCTCTTCCCCGAGGATGCGTCGACGCTGCTCAAGCTCCGCAGCGCGGCGATGCTCGAGCGGGGAGGGATGTCGCTGATCTACGACCGCATCGACGGGACTGGTTGAGGACTGCGTCGTCGAGGGCGGGACTGCGTACTTGACCGCAGAGGACGCGAGGAACGCCGCTCGGGATGCGTCCATCGCCGGGGTGAAAAGCAGAAAAGACCACAGAGGACACAGAGGAAAAGCATAAAGAGGAAAGGCAACTCCTACTGTGGTTTGTTCAAGAATCTCATGGAGGAGGGATGCACCCCTCCGGCCGTACGACGTCCTGCCGCACCGCCCAGAAGGGCGCACCGTTCAGCGTCCCGCGCAGATGACCGCTGGTGGAGTCGTAGCGCAGTCGATAGCGCGTCGCGCCCGTGCCGATGACGAGATCGACGCCCGAGATCCGTCCCTCCAGCGGCACCGACGACGACACCGGACGAGGCGCCGCGATTCCCTGTGCGTGGCTCTCGGGGATCCGCCACAGGCGCAGCGTGTCGCCACGCTGCTCGAGGGCCCAGAGCGCGGGGCCGTAGTTGCAGGGCGGATGCAGCTCCAGACGCGGCACGGTCGGCTCGTTCGTGCTGCCGGTGGCCCACGTGCCGCTCAGGTCCACCTCGGGGGGCCGAGTGGGGAGGGAGTCGACGACCGGAATCGCGACGTCGGTGCGCTCGATCGCGCGAGAGGCCGGCGTGGCCGAGCAGGCGGCGGCGAAGGTGAACGCCAGCAGTCGAACGAGTCGTGGTCTCACCAGTACCTCGGATCAGGACGCCCTGGACGGATCGCGCTTTCAATCTGAACTTCCACGCGTGGCGGCGCCACGGTGGTGCAGGTCCCTCGCTTCGCTCGGGACGACGACATGACCGAGTTCCTCAGAGCTGGACTGTTGCCCTTGTTCGTCTGCCTCGCCTGCGCCGCGCAGCCTGAGTCGTCGGCGCGCGACGCGAATGCCGGCATCGACTCCCTGAATGCGCGCGTGGTGCGGGCGTACCAATCGCACGACCCGACGGCATACGGCGCGCTCTACACCGACAGCGCGGTGTTCGAATGGCCGGCTTTCAATACGGTGCGGGGCCGAGCAGGGCTTTCCGCCATGGCGACGAACAACTGGGCGACGCTGCGCGACATGGACCTGAAGCTCACCGTCGCACACCGGCGGCTCGCGGTCGATCACGCGACCGAGTTCGGCGCCTTCGAGCAGTCGTGGCGCGACTCCACCGGCGGGCGGATGACGGAGTACGGGCGCTACGTCGCCCTCGTCGTCCGGCAGCCCGACGGGCGCTGGCTGATGGACCGCTTCTTCGGTTTCGAGGATTCCACACGCGCCGCGCCGCGGCCGTGAGTCTGTCCGACGTCCTCGCCACGCGCTTCCCCGTCTCGATCAAGGGCGTGCTGAACGTGGGCGGCAGGATCGTGCTGCTCCGCAACGAGCGCGACGAGTGGGAGCTGCCCGGTGGCAAGCTCGAGGCAGGGGAGGATCCGAGAGAGTGCGTGGAGCGCGAGCTGATGGAGGAGCTGAACGTCCACACGACCGCCACGCGACTGCTCGACGCCTGGCTCTACGACGTCCTCGGCCAGGTCGAGGTGCTGATCGTCACCTACGCGATGCAGCCATTGGGCTCCGATACGGTGCTGCACATCAGCGACGAGCACCGTGAGCTGGGACTCTATCCGCCCGAGGAGATCGCGGGGCTGAACATGCCGGAGGGCTACAAGCGGGCGATCGCGCTGTACCATGATATGGATGTGAGCTCACGATAACGGAGGCCCACCGTCATGCGTCTTCCCCGCCGCTGCCGCATGCTCGCGCACTCGCTCAGCCTCACCATGATCGGTCATCTGGCCGGCGCACAAATGCCAGGAGCGCTCGGCATCTTCGACGGAGAAGCGGATGTGGGCCGAGCGCGACCGGCCGGCGCGACGGTGTACGACGTCGAGCGGCAGTCGTATCGCGTCGCCGGCTCGGGGGCGAACATGTGGGCCGACCATGACGACTTCCACTTCGTATGGAAGCGCATGACGGGAAACTTCATCCTCTCGGCGCGCGGACACTTCGTCGGCGCCGGCGTCGAGCCGCATCGCAAGCTCGGCTGGACGATCCGGCCTTCACTCGAGAGCGGCGCGGCGCACGTGACGGCGGCCGTGCATGGTGATGGGCTCGCGTCGCTCCAGCTCCGTCGCGCGACTGGTGCGGTGACGGAAGAGACGAAGTCACCCGTGTCGATGTCCAACGGCGACGCGGTGATCCAGCTCGAGCGGCGCGACGGCGTGTACCTCATGTCGGTCGCGCGATTCGGCGACACCCTCGCCACCCAGGAGGTCAGCGGGGTGGCGCTTCCCGACACCGTGTATGTTGGGCTGTTCGTCTGCGCGCACAACGACTCGCTCGTCGAGCGTGCCGAGTTCGACAACGTGCGCATCACCGTGCCGGCGATGGCGGGACAGGTTGCGTATCGCGACTACCTCGGCAGCAACCTCGAGATCCTCGACGTCGCCAGTGGGAATGCGACGATCGTGCACCGGTACCGCGGATCGTTCCAGGCGCCCAACTGGACGCCGGATGGGAAGGCGCTGATCTACGCGCAGGAGGGGCGCCTCCACCGGTTCGACCTCGCGTCGGGGACGGAGTCCGTGATCAACACCGGCTTCGCCACGCGCAACAACAACGATCACGTCCTCTCGTTCGACGGACGCAGGCTCGGCATCAGCCACCATGCGGTGGAGGACAGCGGCGCCTCGATCGTGTACACGGTGCCGGCGAGTGGTGGCACGCCGACGCGCGTGACGGCGAAGGGACCGTCGTACCTGCACGGCTGGTCACCCGACGGCCGCTGGCTCGTGTTCACCGGGCAGCGCGGCGGCGTGTTCGACGTGTACCGGATCGCCAGCACCGGCGGCGAGGAGATCCGGCTCACTGCCGCGCCCGGGCTCGACGACGGACCCGAGTACACGCCGGACGGCGCGTGGATCTACTTCAACTCCTCGCGCACCGGCCGGATGCAGATCTGGCGAATGCGCCCCGACGGGAGCGAGCAGCAGCAGGTGACCAACGACGGCGTCAACAACTGGTTTCCCCACATCTCGCCCGACGGCCGATGGATCGCGTACATCGCCTTCCCGCCGCCGCCGGAGGTCGCCGCGGACGATCATCCCTTCTACAAGCACGTGCTGATCAAGGTCATGCCCATCGGAGGCGGGCCGGCACGCATCGTCGCGTACGTGTACGGCGGGCAGGGGACGATCAATGTCCCGTCGTGGTCGCCGGATGGGAGGCGTCTGGCGTTCGTCTCCAACTCCGCGATGCCGTAGGA
>DASSIC010000205.1:0-4083 GCA_035692325.1 Gemmatimonadaceae bacterium
CACAAGCTGCCGCTCGACGGCGTGAAGATCGATCACACGCAGGTGTCGCGCATGGACCGCGACGAGAAGTCGCTGCGGCTGGTGCGGTCGGTGGTGGCGATGGCGCGCGAGTTCGGGCTCGAGGTGGTGGCCGAAGGGATCACCTCGGCGGCGCACCTGAAGGTGCTGAAGGAGATCGGCTGCACGCACGGCCAGGGGAACATGTTCTCCCGCGCGGTCGATGCCGCGCGCGTGACGGAGATGTTGGAACGGCGGCCGTGGTGATTCGGCTGCTTCGGATTTAGCTCATCGCGCACGGTCGGGCCCGGGCGTTCCCGCCGCCGGCGGGACTCGACGCCGCCAACTGCCGCGGCGCGAGACGCCGGCTTTGGGAATCGCCCGTGCCCTCCCTGGGCTTGCCGCTCTGACCATCCAAGAGCGCACCCGTTCGCGCGCCGCTTCCGATCTCACTCTTCGCGGCTTCAGAGACAAACGACGGCGCGAGTGACATGCTGAGTCGCGCGCTCTGGGTGAGGATGCGTGCGTCCTCGCGACGGATGCAGATCCTCGCGCCAAGACGCGCGACCAAGCGGTGAACGCCGGTTCCGTCGCAGGAACCACGACCGACAATTCGGTTTCGACTTGTAGTCAGCGGCGAAGGAGGGACGCGGAGCTCCCAGAGCCGGCGTCTCGCGCCGCGCAGTTTGCGGCGTCGAGTCCCGCCGGCGGCGGGAGTCCGCGGCCCGACGGAGCACGAGACAACACCACCCAATAAGCCAATCAAGAGCGAGAGGTGCCGGCGTAGTAACCGGCCACACCCCAGCCAATGACGCGGGGCTTGAGCACGGGCTCGTCGTTCCCCGTTGTGTCGCGCAGCATCTGCTTCAGCTCCGAGAGCAGCGCGACGATCTCCACGCCGGCTTCGCGCTGCGCGCGCGCAAAGGCGCGCACGGGGGTCTCGAGGGGGGTGGCGTCAACACGCCCGGACCGGTGCACCGCGGCCAACGCCGCCAGAAGCACGGCCCGCGCTTCTGACGAAGGATCGGCCGACATGAATTACTGAATTAGCAAAACATGGACCGTACATGTATCGGGCTGCGTAGACGCTACTTCAGCCGCTCCTCGATCCGCTCCAGCTCCACTCGCGCGCCGATGGCCCGGGCGATGTCGCGCGCGCGCTCGAGATGGACCCGCGCCTGGTCCGGCTGCTCCTCCCCCTCGGCGATGTCGGCCAGCACGCACAGGCACTCGATCTGGCGCCAGCGGTTCTCCGACACGCTGAAGTGGCCGAACGCCTCGGCCGCCATCGGGAGCGCCTCGGCCAGCATCCCCCGCGCGACGCGCACCTGCGCCAGGTTGATCAACGCCAGCGCCGCCAGCTCGGCGTCGGCCACCTCGCGGGCATGGGAGAGCGCCTCCTTCAATAGAGTCTCCGCTTCCTCGAGATCGCCCTGATCGTGGGCGAGCCGGCCGAGGTTGTTGAGCGCGATCGCCTCGCCACGGGCGTAGCCAGCCGAGCGAAAGAGCCAGCGCGACGACTCGTACGCCTCGGCGGCCCACTCGAACTCGCGCTTCTGGGCGTGGATGGAGCCGATGTTCTGCATGGCGATGCCGCGCTGCCGATCGTCGATCGCCACGCGCACGAGTCGATTGTAGACGACGGCGGCTTCCTCGTGCCGGCCGCTGCACATGAGCGCGTTCCCCTGCGCCACGAGCGCCTCCGCCTGGAGTTCGGGGAGCCCCGCCCCTTCGGCGAGCTCGCGGGCTCGGCAGGCGTAGTCGGCGGCCAGGTCCCACTCGCTGAGGCGGCGATAGACGCCGGCCTGCCGAGTGAGGGCACGGGCAACAATTGCCGCATCGGAGCCGCCATGGATGGCGGCATCCGCATAATGATGCAGGGCCCGCTGGAAGTCGTCGGCGTGCTCTGCCTTCAACCCCGCCTCCAGGGCCTCGCGCGCCAGCTCGTTGCGGTAATGCGGCATTCGGAGGGTTGAGCGATCCGCCCGGTGGTCGGGTGACCTCGCGCACCGGCGGAGGTACGCGGCGTGCAACAAACTGAGGGAAATATACCCTCCTTCGAGGCTCTCCTGATGCTCCGTCGTATGCGAATTCACATCCTGCTCGCCGCCACCCTGATCGCCGGTGGCGTGGCGAGCTGCACGAGCGACACGGTCACCGCGCCGCAGGCCGGCGCGCGGTCGTCGTTGCTCGGATTCAGCAACACCCCGTCGCTGATCACCTGCCCGGCCGGCGATTCCCAGAGCGCGACCGGGATCATCGGACCGCTGGGCGGCGTGCTGTCCGCCGGCAACACGAGCGTGGTGATTCCAGCCAACGCCGTGCTCGACCCGACGACGTTCACCCTCACGGTGCCGTCGTCCAAGTACGTGGAGATCGAGGTGACGGCCAACGGCGGCGAGCATTACCTGTTCGCCCAGCCGGTGACGGTCACGATCGACTACGGGCGCTGCAGCCGCTCGAACATCGACCTCGCGCCGCTCTCGGCGTGGAACATCGACCCGGTGACCAAGGCGCTGCTCGAGCAGGAGCCGAGCATCGACAACAAGCTCACGCGCACGGTCACTTTCACGACGATCCACTTTTCGGGATACGCGGTGGCAGACTGAGGGCGGGAGGACGGAAGACGGGAAGACGGGAAGACGGGAAGACGGATAACGGAAACATCGAGGGGCGCACCGAACTTATGACGGTGCGCCCCTTGCCTTGCTACGAACCTCCGGGCCCGAGCCTCCCGGCCTCCGTCGTCCCGTCATCCCGTCCTCCTGTCATCCCGTCATCCCCTCATCCCGTCATCCGTGGATCCAGACGCTCCAACAGCACACTTGCTGCTCGCCGGAACCGGCGAGATGCGGGAGCGCGTGCGCGAGCTGGACTTGGCGTCGACGTCGGTCGGAGCGATGGAGGAGTGGCCGCAGAGCTTCCGTACGGCGGTGGACCTCGCCCTCGCGTCGGCCTTCCCCACGGTCGTGCTCTGGGGGCCGGAGCTGATCCAGATCTACAACGACGCCTACCGCCGCATCATGGGCGCGAAGCATCCACGCGGCCTGGGCCGGCCCACGCGTGAGATCTGGCCGGAGGTCTGGCACATCAACGGACCGATCTACGAACGCGTGCTGGCCGGGGAGACGATCTCGCTGGAGAACGCCCGCTATCCGCTCGAGCGCGGCAGCGAGGTGGAAGACGTCTACCTCACGATCTCGTTCAGTCCGCTCCGCGACGACGACGGCGCGATCGCCGGCGTGTTCCTGACGATGCTGGAAACAACGTCCGGCGTGCTCGCCGAGGAGATGCAGCAGCGGCTGCTGGGCGAGCTGCGCGTGGAGCGCCGGCGGCTGGAGGAGGTGTTCCGTCAGGCGCCGACCTTCCTCGCAATTCTGCGTGGATCCGACCACGTCTTTCACCTCGCCAACGACGCGTACTATCAGGTCGTGGGCCATCGGAATGTCGTCGGCCGTCGCGTCATCGACGCGCTTCCCGAGGTGGTCGCGCAGGGGTTCGTCTCCATCCTCGACGGCGTGCTCGCCACGGGCGCGCCGTTCGTCGGCCGAGAGCTGCCGATCATGCTCGAGCGCACGCCGGGTGCAGAGCTCGAGCAGCGCTACCTGGACTTCGTGTACCAGCCGCTCACCGAAGCGGACGGGACACGCGTCGGCATCGTGGCGCACGGCTCCGACGTCACCGACCAGGTGCTCGCGCGCCGGGAGCTCGAGGAGGCGAATGTTCAGCTCGAGCTGCGCGCGACGGAGCTGCGCGCGAGCGAGCAGCGGCTGCGCGACGTGTTCAACCAGGCGCCGATCGCGATTGCCGTGATGGCCGGACCAGAGCACGTGTTCACGATCGCGAGCCCGCGGTACGTCGACACGCCCGGCGGCGGGCGCGCGCTGATCGGCCGGTCGGTGCGCGAGGCCTTTCCGGAGCTCGTGGGGCAGGGGTTCATCGAGGCGATGGACCGCGTCTACGAGACGGGCGAGCCGTACTTCGCCAGCGAGCGGCTCGTGCGTCTGGACCGCGATCACGACGGCGTGACGGAAGATTACTTCTTCAACGTCGGCTATCAGCCGCTCCGAGACGCGTCGGGTGGGG
>DASSIC010000206.1:0-3595 GCA_035692325.1 Gemmatimonadaceae bacterium
TACCGAGCCGCGTGCCGCGACGGTTCGCCTCGCGCGCGAGAGTTGGCCACACGTCGACCTTGCTGAATACGAGTGCCGTCGGGTCGAGCGCGGTGAGCGCGGTGCGCATGTGCGATGCGGAGTCGAATGGCAGGACGTCGCGGAAATCGACGTTCAGCCCGTTCGCGAAGCTCCGTGCGCTGGGAGAGAAGTACGTGTAGGCGAGCTGCGTGGCGGGTCGACGCTCGCGCACGAGATCGAGGACGGGACGCGCCTGAAGTCCCTCGCCCACGCTGGGCGCGTGCATCCACAGAAGTGGACGCGCCCGGTCACGCGCGAACGCGGCGAAGCGCGCAAGCACGCCGCGCCGCGACGCGAAGGTCGCGACGAGCTTGTGCTCGGACGTCGGCGCGACGGTGGCGAGGCCACGGGCCACGCGCGCGACGCCCTCGTAGCCCAGCGCGAGCGCCCAGTTCACCGCGTGTCGCCGACGTCGTGCCGCAACGTGTCTACTTGCCGCCCCGCGCCTTGGCGATCGCCGCGTCGATCGCGACGCGGAAGGAATCGACCGGGTAGGCGCCCTCCAGCTTGCGGTCGCCGATGAAGAAGGTCGGCGTGGAGCGAACGCCGGCGCCGCTGGTGCGGTCGCGATCCGCTTCGATGAGCGGCGCGGTGGCGTGCGACTTCATGCACTGGCTCCACGCGGCCTGGTTCGCGCCCGCGGCCACGGCCAGCGAGTCGAAGGTGGCCATGGGATTCTCCGCGGCTTCCCACTGCGGTTGCGTGTCGAACAGCGATTCGTGCAGTGGCCAGAACTTGCCCTGCACCGACGCGCACATGGCTGCCTCGGCGGCCGCCTGCGCGTTCTTGTGAATGCTGGTGAGCGGATAGTTCAGGTAGGCCAGGCGCACCTTGCCCGTCTGCACGTACTCCCGATCGATCGTGGCGAACGACTGATCGTGCCACTGCTTGCAGAAGGGGCACTGGAAGTCGCTCACCTCGACCAGCCACACCGGCGCCGACTCGGCGCCGCGGATCCGGCCGCGATCGGCTGCGGTGCTGACGGAGTCGGTGAGGCCCGTCATGCCTGCCGCCCCCGCCTTTGCGGCGACGACGCCGGAGGAGGTGTTCGTCTGGGCCGCGGGCGTGGCGTCGGAGCGCGCGCAGGCAACGGACGCGGCGATGGCAAGGGCGCAGAGGAGACGGGCGGGGATGCGCGGCATGGTGGGCGGGATGGAGGAGAACGGGGGTTCGTCAGAAAGCTAATGCCGCCGAGGCCGACAGGGCGAGCGCCGCCAGACCAGTCTGCCGTGGCGCTGCGCAGCGCGCTATCGTTGGGCAGGTGGTCGCGGGCCGCGGGTCGACTCTCATACCTCGAGATGCTCTCACACTTCGCCGGACGGGTGCTGCTGGGTGCGGTGCTGCTGCTCCAGGGCGGCCCGACGATCCCCTCCCCGCAGGGGCTCGTGAACGACTTCGCCAACGTGCTCCCACCGGCTTCCTCGGCGCGGATGGAGCGCATCGCGCAGGACGTCCGCGACAAGTCGAAGGGGGAGATCGCGATCGTCACGCTCGCCGACCTCGCCGGCCGCGATCCGTCGGACGTGGCGTTGCGGATCGGGCGCGAGTGGAAGGTGGGCAACATGGCGGCGATCGGCGACCGGTCGCGCAACGCCGGGGTCGTGATCCTGCTCGTGCCCAAGGAGACGTCGAGCGACGGTCGCGGCTACTGTCGCATCGAGACGGGGCAGGGGGCGGAGGGATTCATCACCGACGCCTCGTCCGGCGAGATCTGCCGCGAGGCGACGCCGGCCTTTCGGGAGCGCGACTACGGGAGCGGTCTGGAGCTCGTGACGCTGCGCGTGGCGCAGCGGTACGCGCAGGAGTTCGGCTTCGCGCTCGACACGACGCTCCAGCCCCCGCCGATTCGCCAGCCTGCGCGATCCTCGTCGCGCGGCAGCGGTGGCATCAGTCCGGTCTTCCTGCTCATCCTCCTGTTCGTCGTGCTGTCGATGCTCGGCGGAGGCCGGCGTCGCGGATGCGGCGGGTGCATGCCGATCTTCCTCCCGATGGGCGGTTTCGGCGGCGGTGGACGCGGTGGCGGGTGGGGTGGTGGCGGCGGCGGTTTCGGAGGTGGTGGTGGATTCGGCGGGTTCGGTGGTGGTGGCGGATTCAGTGGTGGTGGCGGCGGCTCCTCCTGGTAGGCGACCATGGCGACGATGACACTCGACGATCTCGTGACCCAGCTTCGCGCCGCCTACGGCACGCATCTCTCCGGGGTGGTGCTGTACGGATCGGCGGCAACGGCCGAGCATCTGGGCAAGCAGTCGGACCACGATGTGCTCGTGCTGCTCGACCAGTTCGAGCCGGCAATGATCGCCGCGGCGTCCGCGGTGGCGCGCGCCTGGCGCGAGGCGGGCAATCCGCCGCCGATGACGATGACGGTCGATGAATGGCGTCGCTCGTCGGACGTCTTTCCCATGGAGTACACCGACATCCTCGAGCGGCATCGCGTGCTGCACGGCACGGCACCGTTCGCGGACGTCTCGGTGTCGCCCGACCATCTGCGCCTGCAGCTCGAACAGCAGGTGTTGGGCAAGCTCCTCCATCTGCGGCAGGGCGCGCTGCTGGCCGGCACCGATGGCAAGCGGCAGCTCGAGCTGATCACCGCCAGCTTCAGCACGATCATGGTGCTCTTCCGCGCGGTGCTGCGACTGCACCGCGAGAAGCCGGCGCCGAACAATGTCGCACTGGCCGAGCGCGTCGCGGCGCTGGCCGGCCTCGACGCGGCGCCCTTCGTGCGAGCGGCCAGACACGTGCGGCGCGAGGAGAAACTCTCGCCGAACGACGCCGGCGCGCTCCTGGCGGGCTACCTGTCGGGAGTCGAACGGCTCAACGGCTATCTCGATCGGTACCAGTCGACGACCTAGGACCTCGCCGCCACGGCGCCGGGCAGACATCTTTTCTCGGTATCATCCCACGCTCATTCAGGAACGGATCCCATGACACGTCGTTGGCTCGCACTCCTTCTGCCGCTGGCTCTCACGGGCTGCGGCTACAACAAGATCCAGACGCTCGACGAGCAGGCGAACGCGGCGCAGGGGCAGATCGAAGTCCAGTTGCAGCGCCGCGCCGATCTGATCCCGAATCTCGTGGAGACGGTGAAGGGATTCGCCAAGCAGGAGCTCGCGGTGTTCGGTGAGGTGGCGCGCGCGCGGGGCGGCCTGCTGAACGCGGTCCAGAGCAAGGATCCCGAGCAGATGGCGGCCGCGAACGCGACGATGACCGGTGCGCTCGGCCGTCTGCTCGCGGTGTCGGAAGCGTACCCGCAGCTCAAGAGCGATCAGGGTTTCCTGCGTCTCCAGGACGAGCTGGCAGGAACGGAGAATCGCATCGCCGTCTCGCGCACCGACTACAACGGCGCCGTGCAGCAGTACAATTCGCTCATTCGCACCTTCCCGACGGTGCTCACGGCGAAGCTGACGGGCGCGAAGGAGAAGAAGTACTACCAGGTGTCGGACGCGGCGAACCGCGAAGCGCCGAAGGTCAACTTCGGCGAGCCGGCGAAGCCATGAGACGTTCGACGTGGGACGTTAGACGTTAGACGTCCCACGTC
>DASSIC010000207.1:0-2140 GCA_035692325.1 Gemmatimonadaceae bacterium
GGCCTCCGGCGCTTCCGCCACGGCCCGTCCCATCGCACGCCGCCGCATGAACGCACTGCAGTTCGTCGTCCAGGGAGGCCACAGGCTTTCCGGCCGCATCCGTCCCTCGGGCAACAAGAACGCTGCCCTCCCGATCGTGGCCGCCGCGCTTCTCTGCGAGGAGCCCGTCCATCTCACCAACGTCCCGCGCATCAAGGACGTCGAGCATCTCGTCGAGCTGATCAACTCGGTCGGCGCCAACGCAGCGTGGACGAGCCGGAACGCGCTCACCATTCACGCCAAGTCCCTGCACGCGAAGGAGCTCGATCCGATCCTCTGCCGGAAGATCCGCGCATCCATCCTCCTCGCCGCGCCGCTGCTCGCGCGGTGCGGCGAGCTGGAGCTGCCCCCTCCGGGCGGCGACGTCATCGGCCGCCGGCGCGTCGACACCCACTTCCTGGCGCTGCAGCAGCTCGGTGCCTCGTTCGAGCTCGAGGACGCCTTCATTCTGAAGGCGAAGAAGCTCAAGGGCGCCGACGTCTTCCTCGACGAGCCCAGCGTCACCGCCACCGAGAATGCCCTCACCGCCGCCGTGGCGGCCGAAGGCACGACGGTGCTCCGGAATGCCGCGAGCGAGCCGCACGTCCAGGATCTCGCGCACTTCCTCGTCGCGATGGGCGCCAGCATCGAGGGGATCGGCACCAACACGATCACCATTCACGGTGGCCGGCCGCTCAAGGGATGCACCCATGAGATCGGACCCGATCACATCGAAGTCGGGTCGTTCATCGGCCTGGCGGCGGCGACCCGTTCGGAGATCACGATCGAGAAGGCGGGCGTCGAGCATCTCCGCTCCACACTGATGGGATTCGAGCGGCTCGGTGTCGTCTGCAAGGTCAAGGGCGACGACCTGATCGTCCCCGGCAATCAGGAGATGAAGATCCGCAGCGATCTCGGCGGCGCGGTGCCCAAGCTCGAGGATCAGCCGTGGCCCGCCTTCCCGGCGGATACCATGTCCATCGCGCTCGTCACGGCCACCCAGTGCGAGGGCGTCATCGTCATCCACGAGAAGATGTTCGAGTCGCGCCTCTTCTTCGTGGACAAGCTCATCGGCATGGGCGCCCGCATCGTCCTCTGCGATCCGCATCGTGCGGTCGTCGTCGGTCCCACGAAGCTCCACAGCGGCCGCGTGGAGTCGCCCGACATCCGTGCCGGCATGGCCATGCTCGTCGCCGCACTCTGCGCCGAAGGGGAGAGCACGATCGACAACGTCGGCCAGATCGAGCGCGGCTACGAGCGCATCGACGAGCGACTGCGCGCGCTCGGCGCCAAGGTCGAGCGCGTCGAGGACCGCCGCACGCGGTGAGCGGCGTCGGCGGCGCCGACTCGGTGGACGTTCGGGAGGGCGGGGAAGTCGTCGAGTCGTTTGCGGCGATCGGCGTCAACGCCTTCACCACCGGCCGCGCCGCCGGCAGCTTCGGTCTGCATACCGATGAATCGGTGCGCGTCGTCACGGCGCGCTGGACGGCGCTGCGTACGCAGCTCGGCGGGCCGGCCACCCGGGTCGCCACCGCGTTTCAGGTGCATGGCAACACCGTCCTCCGTCACCGCGGCGACTGGCAGGGGTTGCTGCGCGGCCCGCATGCCGACGGACATCTGAGCGCGGAGCGCGGCACCGCCATGGCCGTCACCATCGCGGACTGCGTGCCGGTGTTCATCGCGCATCCGGCCGGCGCCGCCGCGGCGCTCCACTCGGGCTGGCGCGGGACCGCGGCGCGCATCACCGAGGTCGCCATTCAGCAGCTCCTGACGCTGGGGCTTCGGGCCGCCGACTTGCGACTGCACTGCGGCCCCGCCATCTGCGGCCGCTGCTACGAGGTGAGCGCCGACGTCTACGCGGAGCTCACCGGTCGCGACCCCGGCCGGCCGACCACAGTGGATCTTCGCGCGCTCATCGCCGATCACGCCCGCGCACTCGGCGTCCGCCACATCTCGCTGAGCCCGCTCTGCACGCGCTGCGACAACGATCGGTTCTTCTCGCACCGCGCCGGCGACGCCGGTCGCCAGCTCGGCGTCGTCATGGCGAAGCCAGATTGAAGGTCGACGGGCAGAACGCAGATGACACGGATTTCACGGATTACGCAGATTAAAGGGAGATCTG
>DASSIC010000208.1:0-2095 GCA_035692325.1 Gemmatimonadaceae bacterium
CGCTCACCTCGGCCACGACCGTGACGCGCCGCGACTCGGCGAGTGGACGGAACTCCTCGACGATGCGGCGCGTCTCGGCGGCGACGTCTACCTCGACGCGGCTGCCGTCGTTGCTCCGTCCGTTGCCAGAGAAGCGCAGCACCCGTTCGACGAGGTGCGTCAGCCGCGTCGTCTCGCGCTCGACGTGCTCGATCGATGCGGCGCGCTGCTCCTCGGTGGTGAAGCGGCCGAGTCGCAGCGTCTCCAGGTACAGCCGCATCTGCGCGAGCGGGGTGCGCAGCTCGTGCGAGATGTTGGCGACGAAGTTCTCGCGCAACCGTGCGAGCTCGCCTTCGCGGCGAATCTGTCCGAGCGCCACGATCGCGAGCGCCCCCGACACGGCGAGGAGACCGAGCAGGAAGGGCAGTCGGGAGCGCGGCAGCCCGCCGATGACGACGGTGCTCGCCATCTCGGGGCGGATCTGCGCGCGCACGAGCAGGCCGCCGAAATCGGGGGGAAGGCGCGTCGTGTCGTCGAACGCCCACTCGGTCACCGGCTCCGACTCGAACATCAGGTTGCCGCGGGCGTCGCTCACCTTGAGCTGCACCACTTCGCGCGGCGACTTGCCACGCGTGAACGTCGCCGGCAGCAGGTTGCGATCGTACATCACCTCGGCCAGTGCCCACGTCATCGCCTTGCGCGCGTACTCGGCGCCGTAGACGAGCGTGTCGCCCCACGACGTGGGCATGAGGGTGTACACGAGCACGCGCGGCACCGAATCGAGCGCGGCGATCACGATCGGGAAGCGACTGTGCTCGCCCCCGCTCCGGATGTGGCGCGTGAGGGTGTCGTTGATCCAGCGTCGCTCGACGGCGGAATAGCCGAGCCGGCGCGTCGCCGAGTGCACCAGAGGCAGGGGACGATCGACTTCCCATCCCTCGCTCGGGTCGGGGTGCGTGTTCACGCCGTCGCCGAGTGTGTCGGTGCCGAGCTTGTAGGCGAAGAAGATCTCCGGGCTGGGCCCGTGCTGCGGACGGTGGCAGCCGCACTTGGGGTTGTACGGCAGGTAGTGCGCGAGATCGCGCGCCGCGGGCACGCGCGGATTGGTGTGCATCTCGGTGCCGTGGTTCACGGCGCCGAGCACCTCCTGGGTGCCGGAGGCGAGCAGCTCGCGCAGGTGCTGCTCGTAGCTCCACGCCACGAAGCCCGCGTAGTCGCGGAGCGCATGCTCGGCGACGGTGCGCTGCGAGCGGATGGCGCGGTTGGCCTCGACGAGCCCGAGCGCGGTGAACCCGATGCTCGCGGCGAGCAGCAGGATCGGCCAGCGGATGCGGAGAGGCACGAGGGACGTGGGACGTGAGACGATGAACCTGTCATCCCGCACGAAGTGTCGGGATCTACTGTCCTGTTGAGGTGGCCGGCTACGTCTAGGGGAGAGCAGACTGCCAGGGCACCCGCCCTCCCTACGATGCCACCGGCCGTCCGGTGACGACAGCCCGGAAGTGTGCGAGATCTATGGAAACCGTGTGATGGGCAGGTTCGGGGCACCCCGGAGTGCTGTTCCGAGTTGATACCGATAGCTTCCCGGGGGCGAGAGACGTTCGACGTCCCACGCCCCACGTCCCACGCCCTACGTCCCACGTCCCACGCCCCTTGTCCGACCTCGCCTCACTCCTGAGCGGCAACCCCGCGCTGGCACTCCCCGCGCTTTTCCTGGGCGGGGTGCTGACGAGCCTGACGCCCTGCGTCTACCCGATGATCCCGATCACCGCGGCGATCGTGGGCGGGCAGACGGCGGGGCAGCCGGTATCACGGATGCGGCCGGTGCTGCTCACGCTCACCTACGTCGTCGGGCTGGCGCTCGTCTACTCGGCGCTCGGCGTGTTCGCCGGGCTCACGGGGACGCTGTTCGGCAGCGTGAGCACCAATCCGTGGCTCTATTTCGCGATGGCCAACGTGCTCGTGCTCGCTGGGTTGAGCATGCTGGACGTCGTACCCATTCGTCTGCCGGCGGGTATCATGGACCGCGCGGCGACGATGGGCACAGCGGGACGGTTCTCCGGTGCGTTCATCATGGGGGCAATGTCGGGGCTCGTGGCTGCGCCCTGCTCGGCGC
>DASSIC010000209.1:0-4815 GCA_035692325.1 Gemmatimonadaceae bacterium
CATGTGCGGCTTGCCGCCCCCACGCCCGCCAGCCACCGCCGCGACGTCACGCACGATCGTGCCCGCATTCACGCCTCGGGCCCGCAGGTCGTCGGTGACGATCACCAGCAGCGCGGCCTTTCCGTCCTCGAGCCGGGTGCCCAGCACGCCCACCCCGCTGCGCAGCTGCTCACGGAGCGCATCGCCCATCGCCTGGAGGGACTTCATCTCCACGGCCAGTGTGCCGATCACGAGATCGGCGCCGGTCGTGCCGATCGGCTGCCGGTCGCGCAGCAGCTTCTGCAGGTCGTCGCCACCGCCGCGCATGGCTTCATCGAGCTTGCGCTCCAGACCACGGCGCTCGTCCACGAGCTGCTGCACGCGCTTCTCCACCGTCTCCAGCGGCGCCTTGAGCAACTCGCCCACGCGCTGCAGCGCACGTTCACGTTCCTTGAGCAGCGCGAACGCCGCCGGGCCGGTGAGCGCCTCGATGCGCCGTACGCCACTCGCGACACCGGTCTCGCTCACCAGCACGAGCAGTCCGATCTCCGACGTGTTGCGCACGTGCGTCCCGCCGCACAGCTCCATCGATACGCCCTCCACATCCACGACCCGCACGACGTCGCCGTACTTCTCGCCGAAGAGCGCCATCGCCCCCTTGGCGCGTGCGGCGGGATAGGGCATCTCGGTCCACGTCACCGGCTGCGCACGCCAGATCTCGCGATTGACGATGCGCTCTACCTCGGCGAGGTGCTCCGGCTTCACCGGCCCGTGATGCGTGAAGTCGAAGCGCAGGCGGTCGGGCGACACGAGCGAGCCCGCCTGATGCACCGCGTCACCGAGCACCTGCCGCAGCGCCGCGTGCAGCAGATGCGTCGCCGTGTGATTGCGCTCGGTGTCCTTGCGCCGGGAGCTCGGTACGCGGGCCGTCGCCCAGCCGAAGTGGAAGTTGCCGGAGAGGCGACCGAGCGCCGCGGAGCGACCGTCCACCTTCTTCACGCCGTCCACGTCGATGCGCCAGCCGTCGCCCACGATCTCGCCCTCGTCGGAGACCTGCCCGCCCGACTCGGCGTAGAAGGGCGACTCACGCAGCAGCACCGCCACGCGGTCGCCGTCGAGGTGCCGCAACGCCGCCACCTGTGTCTCGATCTCGATCGTGTCGTAGCCGACGAACCTGGAGTCGGTGGCCGTCTCGGCCGCGCGCTCCCACGTCATCGGATCGCCCAGCTCGTCGCTCTCCACGCCGAGCTTGCGCGACTTCCGCTCGTCCTTCGAGCGCGTGCGCTGTTCGCCGAGCGCGGCCTCGAAGCCCGAGATGTCGACGGTGTAGCCGCGCTCGTGCGCCATCAGCTCCGTCAGGTCGATCGGGAAGCCGAAGGTGTCGTAGAGGCGGAACGCATCCTCCCCGCTGATCGTGCCGCGCACGTCGGTGCTGCCTTGCGTGGTGTGAGCTGGCGCAAGCTGCTCGAATCGCGCGAGACCTCCCTCGATCGTGGCCAGGAACGCCTGCTCCTCCACGCGCGTCGTCTTCACGAGATGCTCGGCGCGCTGCCGCAGCTCCGGATACGCGTCCCCCATCCCCTCGATCACCGCCTGCACCACGGCGACGAGCGTCGGTTCGCGGCGGCCAAGCAGCCACGCGTGGCGCACGGCGCGCCGCAGGATCCGGCGCAGCACGTAGCCGCGTCCCTCGTTGCTCGGAAAGACGCCGTCGGCGAGCAGGAAGGCGACCGCGCGCGCATGATCGGCGAGCACGCGGAACGACGCCGGATCCACCGCGTTGGGTACGACTTCGCTGCCCCCGCGGCCTCCCGCCACCTTCACTCCGGTGCGGTGCTCGTCGCTCTCACGGCCCCAATAGCTGAATCCGACCGTGCTCTCGACCGCGCGGATCAACGGCGCGAACACGTCGGTGTGGAAGTTGTTCGTCACCCCCTGCTTCACCGCGGCAATGCGCTCGAGTCCCGCGCCCGTATCCACGGACGGCTTGGGGAGCGGCACCAGGGTGCCGTCCGCCTGCCGGTCGAACTGCATGAAGACGAGATTCCAGATCTCCAGGAAGCGGCCCGCCTCCGCGCCCTCCACGAATGCGTCGTGGGAGAATTCCGCGCGGCGCACATCTGTCCACTCGCCCGTCGCACCGGCGGGAAAGCGGAAATCCTTCGCCACCTTCGCGAGATCGACGTAGATCTCCGTGCACGGTCCGCAGGGACCGGTGTCGGCCATCTGCCAGAAGTTGTCCTTGTCGCCCAGACGATAGATCCGTTCGGGGGGCAGACCGGCGACCTCCTGCCAGAGGGCGAACGCTTCGTCGTCGCTGTGGTGCACGGTGACGCGCAGCAGTGACGGATCGATCGCGAGCTCGTTCGGTCCTGTCACCAACTCCCACGCGAAGCGGATCGCGTCACGCTTGAAGTAGTCGCCGAAGGAGAAGTTGCCGAGCATCTCGAAGAAGGTGTGATGCCGGGCCGTGTGCCCCACCTGCTCCAGATCGTTGTGCTTGCCCCCCGCGCGCACGCACTTCTGTGCCGTCGTCGCGCGACGCTTGCCGTCCGGCGCCTCCTCCATCCCCAGGAAGACGCGCTTGAAGGGCACCATCCCGGCGTTCACGAACAGCAGGGTGGGGTCGTCGGCCGGCACGAGCGAGGCGCTCGGCCGGATGACGTGCTGCTGGCGCGCGAAATAGTCGAGGAAGCGGCGGCGGATGTCGGAGGCGAGCATGGCGGAATAATAAGCCCGAAAACAGGAAGACGGGATGACGGAAGGACGGAAAGGGCACATCCGAAGTCGTCCCGTCATTCCGTGATCACGTCATCCCGTCATCCCGTCACTCCGTCACCCGTCATCCCGTCATCCCGCAGTTCCTCCCCCACCGCCTCCATCGCGCGACGGATGTCCTCGGCGTCGTAGCCGCGGCGCGCCAGGAAGGCGTAGAGCCGTCGGCGGCGAACGAGCGGCTCGAGCTTCGTCAGTGAGCGGAGCTTCTTCCGCGCCGCCTGCTCCACGACCGCTCGTTGATCGACACCCTCCTCCTCGAACACGGTCGCGATCGCCGCGTCGCTCACGGTGCGCGCCACCCCGCGTCGCGCGAGGTCCTGCTGCACACGACGCCTGGATTGCTGGGCGCCGAGGACCTTGGCGCGTGTGAAGGACTGGGCGAACGCAGCGTCGTCGAGAAGGCCCTGCTCCAGCAGCCGCTCGACCGCGCGATCCACGAACGCCTTGGGCTCTCCCTTCTGAACGAGCGTTCGCGCCAGCTCGGCCGACGATCGGGCGCGAAAGGCGAGGAGGTTCAGCGCGCGGTCGTACACCTTGAGCTGCGCCGCTTCGTCGGCGATGCGCTCCTCGAGCCCCGCGACGCTTCGGCCCACGGCGAGTTGCAGTCGCTCGATGGCGTCGAGCGAGAGGGTCGCCATGGAGCGGCCGTCGACCAGCAGCTCGAAGCGGCCAGGGTGGCGCGGGGCCGGAGCAATCGCCGTGACGAGTCCGGGGCCGTCGACAGGTCTCACAGTCGGTCGCTCCGGCGATTCGCCGCTGCGCGATCTCTTGTTGGGAAAGGCCATTCGTCCTCGCGACCGTCAGCTCTGGGACGGGGGATCGGGAGACGGTTGGCCCTCAATCCGTCGACCGTCGGGCCAGAGAAAAAACGAGGAGGCCGAGGCGCGACCCCTGGTCACGGTGGGGATTCCGGGCCCCATCGGTTCCAGAGAGCGACACCTCGGCCCCTCTATGTCGTCCTGCTATCCCACCCTGCGGCGGGAAAGCCGTTGCTCGCATTTGCGGTGCCACCCTCCAAAGCCCGGCGGCACCCCGAATCTGCTACCCTACTCCGCCTCGTCTGCCTCGGGCGGGGTGCCGGCCTGATCGGCATTGATGCCGAGCACGACCTTCACCTTCTCCTCGATCTCGGCCATCATCGCCGGGTTGTCCTTGAGGTACATCTTCGCGTTCTCGCGGCCCTGGCCGATCTTCTGGCCGTTGTAGCTGTACCAGGCCCCCGACTTCTCGATGATGTTGGCCTCGGCCCCGATGTCCACCAGCAGCGAGGTGTGGCTGATCCCCTCGGCATACATGATGTCGAACTCGGCCTGCTTGAACGGCGGCGCGACCTTGTTCTTCACCACCTTCACCCGAACGTGGGAGCCCACGACCTCCTCCTTCTCCTTCACCGGCCCGATGCGACGGATGTCCAGACGCACCGACGCGTAGAACTTGAGCGCCTTGCCGCCCGTCGTCGTCTCCGGGTTGCCGAACATCACGCCGATCTTCTCACGCAGCTGGTTGATGAAGATCACGATCGTCTTGGAGCGCGAGATCGCGCCGGTCAGCTTGCGGAGCGCCTGGCTCATGAGGCGCGCCTGCAGACCGACGTGACTGTCGCCCATGTCGCCCTCGATTTCCGCCTTGGGCACCAGCGCCGCGACCGAGTCGATGACGACGATGTCCACCGCCCCCGAGCGAACGAGGATCTCGCAGATCTCGAGCGCCTGCTCGCCGGTATCGGGCTGCGAGATGAGCAGCGATTCGACATCCACCCCCAGCTTGCGTGCGTACTCGGTGTCCAGCGCGTGCTCCGCGTCGATGAAGGCAGCGACACCGCCCATCTTCTGCGCGTTGGCCACCACATGGAGACAGAGCGTCGTCTTGCCGCTCGATTCCGGTCCGTAGATCTCCGTCACCCGCCCGCGAGGAATCCCGCCGACGCCGATCGCCGCGTCGAGATTGATCGCGCCGGTCGGTACCGCTTCGACGCGAACCTTTTCCTTCGCATCCATGCGCATGATCGAGCCCTTGCCACAGCTCTTCTCGATCTGCGCGATCGCGAGGTTCAGCGCC
>DASSIC010000210.1:0-3407 GCA_035692325.1 Gemmatimonadaceae bacterium
GCGCCGCGATGAAGGCTTCAGCGATGCCCATTCTCCGGCGTCAGCATTCACCACGGTGACTCCGTCGGGTTTGAGATACTCCAGCAACCGCATCTTCGCTTTCAGGTAGGCATCCATCGTTCCGTGATAATCGAGATGGTCACGCGTGAGGTTGGTGAAGACTACTGCATCGAATTCAAGTCCATCGATCCGTCTCTGGTCGAGGCTGTGCGACGACACCTCCATTGGCACCGTCTTCACGCCGCGGTCGACGAGCTCGCGCAGAACTCTCTGCAGCTCCACCGGCCCGGGGGTCGTGAGCCCGCTCCCGCCGGGCAACACTTCTCCTTCGCTTCCCACGAGAACGCCGAGCGTTCCGATGGATGCGCTGGATGCGGCAGCGTCGTCGAAGAGATGCCGCATGATCGATGTCGTAGTGGTCTTGCCATTGGTGCCGGTGACGCCGAGCATCGTCAAATTGCGGGCCGGATTGCCGTACGCAGTCGCCGCGGCGGTCGCGGCCGCTCGCCTTCCCTCTCGCACGACGAGGACCGGAAGCGATGTGCGCTCAGGGTCTTCCACGATAGCGGCGGCGGCTCCGCGCTCGGCCGCGGCGCTCAGAAAGTCGTGGCCATCGCTGTTCCAGCCGCGTATCGCGATGAACAGATCGCCGCGGGCGACCTTTCTGCTGTCGTCCGAGATCCCGCTCGATTCCGGCGGCAGATCACCCCTGGTTTCCGTGAGCAAGCCTTGTTGGGTGAGCGCGGACTCTATGTCGGCAATGCGGATCCTCATTCCAGGGGGCGGCTAAGCTGGACCATGCTCCCGGGGAGTGCCATTGTGCCGGCCGCGGGACGCGTGCCGGAAGATGGCGCGGTGACGAGGCGGACGCGGAAGCCTGCGCCATGAAGTGCGCGGACGGCTTGGCGAACGGAGAGGCGAGTCACGTCGGGAACAGGTCGCGACGCACCGACGATGGGTCTGGCAGCGGTGGGCTTGTGGGAAGAGGGCAAGTCGACGACGTACGAGCGCGGCTCCTCCTCAGGAGAGGGCGCCTTCAGGTTGTCCGACGGATCGTAGGCCGTGCGGTCGAGTGACGCAGTCGCATCGCCGCGATCTCCGCGGGCGAGCTTCGGCTTGACCGGTGAAGCAGATTTTGCGGTGGGCAGATCCCCTGCCTCCGCGAGCGTTGATTTCTCGGATGCCGCCAGGCCCTCGCGATCGAGCGCGGCATCGCGCGCGGCGAGCGCGGCGCGCAACACGATCTGCGTCACCGGCGCGGCGATCTCACCGCCCGCGTAGTGAGCTCCCTTCGGACTATCGAGCTTGACCAGCACGACGTACTGGGGATCGTTGCCCGGGAAGAGACCGACGAACGACGCGGTGTAGTTTCCAGCCGTGTAGCCGGCGTTCTCCGAGGTGCGCCGCGCCGTGCCGCTCTTTCCCGCGACTTCGAACGTCAGCATGTCGGCCCTGGTCGCCGTCCCTTCCTGGACGACGGCCAGAAGCATCTGCTGGATCGTGCGCGCGACCTCGCCCGACATGACACGCCGTATCGCCTTCGGCTTGGCACGGTAGACGACTTTGCCGTCGACCGAGCGTACTTCCTTGACGATGTGCGGCTCGAGCAGCTCTCCACCATTCGCGATTGCCGCATACGCGGTCACCAGCTGCAACGGCGTTACCGCAATCTCGTACCCCATCAGGATCGACGCGCTCGTCTGTCGCGACCACTGCTTCGGCTCGCGCAACGTTCCCGCCGCCTCGGCGGGCAGCGGGACACCGAGCGCCATACCGAAGCCGAGATCGCGAAAGGTCTCATACTTCTGCCGCGGCGTCAGCCGCTGGCCGAACTGAACGATACCGATGTTGCTCGAGAACCGGATGACGTCGGCGAGCGAGAGCTCCGCCGCCTTGTGCATGTCGTTGATGACTCGCCCATCGAGCTCGAGCTTGCCGTTGTGGGTCTTGACGATGTCGGTCGGCCGCGCGCGCTTGTGCTCGAGCAGCGATGCGGCGATGAACGGCTTGAGTGTCGAGCCCGGCTCAAACGGCTCGGTGACGGCAGTGTTCCCGAACGTCGTGCGCCCGACTCTGTTGCTGGCGAGCGCGAGGATTTCGCCGGTGTGTGGATTCATCACCACGATGTCCCCGCCCTGCGCTCCCAGGCTGTCGACGGCGATCGCCAGCTCGCGCTCGCAGATGTCCTGGAGAGTGTTGTTGATCGTCAGCATGACGGTCGAGCCCGCCTTCGGCTGCTCGGTCCAGCCGTCGGGAGAATCGAGGGCGCGACCGTTGTTGTCACGCGCCAGGCTGACCTTGCCGGAATCGCCGCGCAGGATGCTGTCGAGTGCGAGTTCCAGCCCGTCGAGCGGATTGCCGCGCCCGTCCAGCGAGCCGACGATCCGCTTGATGCCACCGGAGTTCCCGTAGACGCGCTGGAGCACCGGCGTCAGGTGCACTCCGTTCAGCTTAGAGATCGAAGCGACGTCCGAGGTCGCGTAGACACCGGGGAGATCGATCCACCGGCGACGCCGCTCGATGGCCGCGTGCACCGCAGTGGCGTCCAGTCGGGCTCGCCGAAGTGCCTTGAGCACGAACGCGGTATCGCGGACCTCGGGGAGCGCGAGAGCGACGCGCGTCATCTCACGACTCTCGACGAGCGTGTTGCCGCTGGCGTCGAGTATCTCGCCGCGCGGGGCGGATTGCGCGGCAGCGAAGAAGTGCTGTCGCTTGGCGCGCGCGACCCACTGCTCGCCGTCGACGACCTGAACCTTGGCGGCGCGCGCTACCAGCGCCAGCGCAAAGAGGACGAAGAACGCGTGTACCACTGCGACGCGGTTTGGCGCCTTCATCGGGTCGCTCTCGGAAGAATCATTACCTGTTTCTCGGTCGGAATGTGCATGCCGAGCCTCTGCTCCGCCGTCGCGCCGAGGGTCTGTCGGGTGGACGCCGCGCGTATCTCGCCTTCGAGGCGAGCCCTTTCACCCTGGAGCTCGGCGCGCCGCGAATCGAGCTGCGCCAGACGCTCGGATTCGCCGATGCCGATCGTTCGGCGCCAAACGACCGACAGGGCGACCAACACGAACGCGGCGAGAACGACCCCAACGAGGGTCCTTCCGCGCATGGCTAAGCCGCGCTTTGCCATGCGCGTAGTCGGGCGCTGCGCGAGCGCGGATTGAGTGCGGTTTCACCGGAGCTGGCAGTCAGCGCTCGCTTGGTGAGCAGCTTGCCAAGTGCTTTTCCCCGGCAGGTGCAGTGCGGCTGCTTTGGAGGACAGATGCACGCCTGGCTCCACTCGCGCATCGTATGCTTGGCGAGCCGGTCTTCGCCGGAATGGTACGAGATGACTGCGAGTCGACCGCCTGGCTTCAGCATATCGCGGAGGAGCGGCAACGCTCTCTCGAGTGTCTTCAGCTCGTCGTTCA
>DASSIC010000211.1:0-2335 GCA_035692325.1 Gemmatimonadaceae bacterium
ACCCGCCGCGTGCCGCGCGCGACGCCGACCCCTCACGCAGGCGGATAGCATCGATCATCTTCTGCAGCGCGCCGAGCGCCGTGGACGGCGCGCGCGTCTGCGCGGCCGCCCGCAGCGTGGCGGGATCGTCGGGCAGCCGTCCTTCGAGCGCGTCCTGCCAGACCGACTCCGCCGCCGCGGCAGCGCGGGGCAGCTCGAGCGCACGGGATTTCAACCGTGGATCCGGATCGGAGGCGAGCGCTTCGGCGACGCGCGCGCGGACCGCCCCGGGCATGTCGTGGAGCGCATCGAACGCCGCGAGCCGCAGCCGGCGCTCGGCGGCAGCGTCGAGGGCGGTGGCGACCAGGGCGTCGAGCGCGTCGGTGCCGGTCGGGATGTGTGGGGAATCGAGCAGCGACCGCAGTGCCGACGTCGCGGCAACCGCGACGTCGCCGCGTTCCCCCAGTGCTCTCCGGGCCACCGCGATGGTGCGCCCGTCGCCGATTGACTCCAGCGCGCGGAGCACCGCGATTCTCGTCGTGGGATCGGCGGCGTCCTCGTACGCGCGCCCCAGCGCGTCCACCGCGCGGCCACCGATCACGGCGAGGCGCGCGATGGCGGCGTCGCGCGCCACCTCGTCATCACCGCCCAGCGCCGCGACGAGCGTCCGGATTTCGTTGGCCGACGAGGCTTTGATGACCACGGTAAGAAAGGAAGAAGGAAAAAGGCAAAAGGTAAAGCGCTTTACCTTCTGCCTTCTTCCTTTTCCTTGACCCGTGCGCTATCGCACTACACGCACCACCATGGCGGCCCGCCGGTTGAGGCGCCGGGTTTCTTCGCGCGCGTTGTCGTACTTGGGCCGCTCTTCGCCGTAGCTCACCGTGCGCAGCCGTCCCGCCGCGATGCCGCGGCTGGTCAGGTAGTCGCGCACCGACGTCGAGCGCCGCTCGCCGAGCGCCAGGTTGTATTCCGCCGTCCCGATGTTGCAGGTGTGCCCCTCGATCTCGATGTTCAGATCCGGGTTGGCCTGCAGCGTCGCGATCGCCTCGTCGAGCGTCCGCGTCGCCTCCGGCCGCAGCGAGTAGCGGTCGAAGTCGAAATACACGTCCTCGAACGTGAACTCCCGCACCGGCCGGGCGATCACCTGGATGTTGACGTTCGCGCTCGCCGTCTTCCCGTCCTGCGGACAGGTCACCGTCACCGTCACCGGCACGCTGCCGGGCGTGTTGGGCGCCGTCCACGGCGTGCTGCGCGCGGTCCGGTCGGTGAACGTGCCGGTCGGCGCGCTCCACGCATAGGTCACCGCGCAGCCAATCGAGTCGATCGCCGTGGCCGTCACCGTCGACGGCTGCCCGACCTCCACCGTGCACGGGTTACACTGCGCCGTCACCGACAGGGTGTGCTGCGGCGGCGGCGGCGGGGGCGGCGGCGGGGGCGGCGGCGGGGGCGGCGGCACGAAGACCCGCACGCCCGGGTGATACCCGAGCCGGAACTGCCAGCCCGCCGCATCCCCGGTCCGATCCTCGAACCCGCTGAAGAAGCTGTCGCGGCTGTCCATGTGCAGGTTCCAGCCGATCCCGGCCCCCGCGAACACCCCGTTCTTCCCCTGCCACGTCAGCCCGAAGGTCGCCTGCACCGGCGAGCTCAGATCGGTCACCAGCGGCGAGCTCGTGCCGTCGACGGCGACCACCGGCGTCGTCAGCGTCACCGAGTCGCTGAAATACCGCTCGCCGGTCAGCTCCGCGGTGAAGCGCAGGCTCTTGCGCGACGGCGCCGCCACGCCAAACCCCCAGCGCAGCCCGTTGCTCAAGTCCACCCCGCTCGGGTCCCCGCGCATGATCACGCCGAGATAGCCGGACCACTCCACCCGCTCGTTGACTTCCTTGCTGACAATCGCATCCAGCGCGAAGTCCGCCTTCCCGGTCCCCACGCCTTCGTCGTCGTCTTTCGCCGTCGGCAGCTTCACCATCCCGCGCAGCGCCACCGCCGCCGGCTGCTGCCGCCACTGCGACGTCAGGTTGATCTTCGCGCCCACCCAGAAGTCGCCGAGCTGATTGTCCGACCATCCCTGCCGCACGAACGGATGCTCGTTGACCACGCCGCCCGCCATGGGCTGCGACGCCACGAACAGCGGCCGCACGTCGCGGTCGATCCGGCGCACCAGCGTCCACGCGCCGAACAGCTCCGCGCGGTCCCCGAGGCCCACGCCGAACGTCAGCGGCCAGTCCGACACGTCGGTGAATCCCTGGTCGCGATCGAAATTCACCCGATACGCGCTCAGCGACCACTTCTTCGCCGGCAGGACTTCACCAGTCGGCACGAACCACAACCCGGTATCACCGTTGATGGTCGTCGT
>DASSIC010000212.1:0-2076 GCA_035692325.1 Gemmatimonadaceae bacterium
CTCGAGGTCGATCCGATCCATCGCCGCATCGTGCTCAGCGTGGTGAACATCCCCGCCGAGCAGCCGCCGCGGCCGGAGACCCCGTCGAAGATCCACACCGAGGACGGCGAGATCGTCGACGTCCCGATGGATGTCGTGATCGACGAGTAACCCGCGTCACTGTAGGACCGCGAGCCCGTCCCGAGATTCGGGGCGGGCTCGTGTCGTTTCATTGACGGGCTCGCGCCGGAGTGATAGCTCCGGGGCCGGACCCCCTGATTCTGGAGCGACGCGCTCGTGAGCAACATCCTCGTCGTCGGCGCCGGCCCCACCGGCCTCACCATGGCCGCCGTGCTGGCTCGCTACGGCCTGACGCCGCGTGTCATCGACAAGGCGCTCGTTCCACCCGCCGACCGGTCGCGCGCGATCGTGATCCAGGCGCGCACCCTCGAGCTGTTCGACGACCTCGGCATCGTGACGAACGTGCTCGACGCGGCGCTCGTGGTGTCGGGGGCGAACGTCTTCACGCCGGGCGGCGGCCGCGGCACGATCACCATCCGTCCCGACTGGATCGACAGCGCCTACGGCCGCTTCGTCACCCTGCCGCAGGACGAGACCGAGCGGATTCTCGGCGAGCTGGTGGAAGGCGCGGGCATCACCGTGGAGCGCGGCGTCGAGCTGACGAGCCTCGACGATGGCACGGGTACCGCGGTGGCGACGCTCACGCATGCCGACGGGCGCATCGAGCAGATCGAAGCGGACTACGTGCTCGGCTGCGATGGCGCACACAGCGCGGTGCGACACCTCGCCGGGATCGACTTTCCGGGCACGACCTACCCCGACGAATGCCTGCTGGGTGACGTGGAGATGCGGTGGCGGCTCCCCGACGAGCAGGTCTCGATCTGTCCGGCGGAAGACGGCGTGCTGCTCGCCTTTCCCCTGCCGGGGCGACACCACTTCCGCGTGATCATGATCCTGCCGGCGGAGACGGAGGAAGAAAACCGGCACGTGGACGCGGAGGAGTTTCTCGCGAAGCTGCGCCGGATGGTGCCCGCGGTCGGCGGAGCCGCGGCCGAGCCCACGATCCTCGAGAGCCGATGGCTGACGCGCTACCGGCTGCACAGCCGAGGCGTGCCGACGTACCGGAAGGGGCGCGCCTTCGTGGCCGGCGACGCCGCGCACATTCACAGCCCGGCCGGTGCGCAGGGGATGAACACCGGGATCCAGGACGCCTACAATCTCGGCTGGAAGCTCGCGCTCGTCGCCAATGGAGTGTTCGCGCCAGCCGTCCTGGACACGTACCACACGGAGCGCCATCGGGTCGGCGAGATGCTGCTCAAGAGCACCGACCGCATGTTCGCCATGCTGGCGGGGGGTGGCCGCGCCGGCCTGATGATCCGCCGCGTCATGCCCGCGCTGGGCATTCGCCTGCTCGGGTTCCCGATCATCGGCAAGCGCATCGCGCGGTTCGTCTCGCAGACGGGGATCCGCTACCGCGACAGCGCGCTGTCGGTCGAGGCGCATGGGGCGGGACGGCTGCCGCGACACGCGCCGCATGCCGGCGATCGCGCCCCCGACGTGGAGCTGGGATACCAGCGCCGGATCTCGGACCTGCTGCGCGGACCGCAGCATACGTTGCTCCTTTTCGGCGGCCGGTCGACGGCGCTGATCGAGCGATACAGTGAGCTGGCGCGCGAGGTCGGCGCCCGGTACGGCGAACTGGTGAAGCCGGTCGTGCTGCGCCTCCCCAACGCGCAGCCACCGCGCGGCGAGGTGGACGACGACGGCGCGGCGCACGATCGCTACGGCGCCGACCCGGGGGCGATCTACCTCGTCCGCCCCGACGGCTACATCGCCTTCCGTGGCGCCGAGACCGATACGGAGGTGCTGCGCACCACGCTGCGCGCTCGGTTCATCCTGCCCGAAGCGCCACGACGCTGACCGCGCGCGTGTCGGCGTGCTGGTTCCCGCCGTGCGGCGGCGCTAGCTTCCCCGCCTATGACGATGCGAGAGAAGCTCGGCCTGCTCGAGCGCCGCGCCGCGGAAGCGGAGCTGGGCGGGGGAGCAGCACGGTTGAAGGCGCAGCACGCCAAGGGA
>DASSIC010000213.1:0-6344 GCA_035692325.1 Gemmatimonadaceae bacterium
CGGCGGCACGATCGTCCTCGAACCCGCCAACGAGAGCGAGCGCGCCATCGAGGTCGGCCCCCGCGACGACTTCGCCATCCTCGGCGTCGTGTGTGGCGTGTTCCGGCCGTTCATGGAAAGCATCGCCCAGCCCACGCTCCCGACTACGGCAGACGCCGAACTGGTCAACTAGGGACGGCTGTGCATCGTGAACGGTGATCCGTGAACGGTGATCCGTCACTGCAAGAGGGCACACCAGACTGAGTCCGGTGTGCCCTCACGCTCTTACGGTTCGCCGGCGTTCACGATCCCGTCTTCCCCTCCGCCATCAGCTTTTCGCGCCGCTCGCGATCCTTGCGCTCGCGGATCCGCTTCACGGCGTCCTTGAACTCGAGATTCTGATACTGCGACTCCGCGTGCTCCATCAGATCGCCGCGGCGCGTCGTCACCAGGCGATCGGCGATCGTCTCGCCCGGATTCCCCTGGATGTGCAGCGGCAGCGCGGCGAGCACGGCGCTGGGGATGGAGAACTTGCCCAGGTAGATCTTGTTGCCGTCGATCCCCCACTTCTTGCCGTCGCGCTCGAACGTCCAGTCGCCCGGCTTCCGTCCCGCCAGCGCCGCCGCCTTCGCCACCGAATCGTTGTAGGCGAAGATCATCGCGTGCACCGCGCTGTCCACGCGCTGCCCATGTGTCTTGGGCACCGGCACGAACTGGTGTGCGTCCGCCGAGAGTCGCGGGTCGGGGTCAGCGGGTACGACTCCCGTTGCCGGGCCGGCACCGCCACCCACGCCCCGACCTCCGTCCACACCGCCAGGCGTGCCTCCTACGGGCTCCGGCGCGGGCACGACCGACGTGGGGACGCGCACCGGCGCAACGAGCCCCCGCTGAGGCGTGCTCGCCTTCGAAGGCACCCCCGCCGCCGTGCCGCCCAGTGCGCCACCGGCGGGCGCGACAGCCACGTACGTGATCTTCTCGACCGCAGGCACTGCGGGCCGCGGGCCGCCGAGCGCGCTGAAGTCGTAGTGGAACGCGGCGTTCGCGAGCAGCGCTGCCACCGCCCCGTGCACGAGGAGCGAGAGCAGCAGTGAGCCCGACGGACGCCGCATCGTCATCTCGCCGCCTCGACCGCCGCCATCGACGTCAGCAGCTTGCCGGCACGCTGTGCCGCCTCGGCGATCCGCGCCGGCGACGTGATGAACGAGATGCGGAAGAAGCCCTCACCCCCCGCACCGAATGCCGACCCGGCCATCACGACGACGCCCTGCTCTTCGAGCAGTCGATCGGCGAACTGCGCCGACGGCACACCGTCCGGGAGCTTGATCCAGAGGTACATCGTCGCGCGCGGCACCTCGCACTCGAACCCGGCCTGGCGGAACGCAGCGACCGCCGCGTCCCGGCGTTCCTTGAACACCGCCACGTTGCCCGGCACGAACTCGGCCCAGCTGTTCAGCGCGGCCACGCCGGCGGCCTGGATCGCCATGAACTGCCCCGTATCCACGAACGACTTCACCTTCGCGAGCGTGCTGGCGACCTCGGGACGCGCCACCGCCCACCCGCAACGCCACCCCGTCATGTTGTACGTCTTGGACAGCGAGTGGAACTCGATCGCCACCTCACGCGCGCCCTCGATCTCGAAGATGCTCGGCGGCACGTAGCCGTCGAACGCTATTTCGCTATACGCATTATCGTACACCAGGCAGATGTCCCGCTCACGACAGATGCGCACGACGCGCTCGAGATAGTCGACCGGCGCGATCGCCCCAGTGGGATTGTTCGGATAGTTCAGATACAGGATGCGCGTGCGGCGCAGGACGTCGGCGGGAATCTCGTCGAGATCGACGAGGAAGTCCGTGCGCGGGCGCAGCGCATAGCGATACGGCTCGCCGCTGCTGAGCAGCGTGCCGCCCTGATACGAGTTGTAGCCCGGCTCCGGGATGATCCCCACCGCGCCCGGCTCCATGTAGGCGAAGGCGAGATGCGAAATCCCTTCCTTGGAGCCGATGAGCGGCACCACTTCCGTCATCGGATCGAAGCGCACGCCGAACCGGCGCTGCATCCACGCTGAAATCGCTTCGCGATACGGCACGTGACCCATGCCGAAGCCATAGCGCCCGAGGGCGGGTTCGCGAATCGCCGTCGCCATCCGCTCCACGGCCGCCTTGGGCGGATCGAGATCCGCATCCCCGGCGCCGAGGTCTATGACATCCACACCACGCTCTAGAAGTTCTCGCTTCTTCTGCGGGATCTTCGCGAGTGGATATTCGGGCAGGGTGGAAAAGCGTGAGGCGTACGGCGGCACTAGTCGTCGCTGGTGACAGGGTTGCTGACACGGCTCACGCCGGCGATCTCCACTTCTACCACATCGCCGGGCACAAGGGTCCCGACCCCCTCCGGCGTCCCCGTGAGGACGAGATCGCCAGCTTCCAACGTCATGACCGCCGAGATGTACGCGAGGATCGCGGGAATGTCGAACACCATCTCGGACCCGCGACCCTGTTGTCGGACCTCGCCATTCACTCGCGTCGTCACCGTGAGCGCGGCGAGATCGGCCGGCGGTTGGGCCACCTCGCCGACCGCACAGAAGGTGTCGAATCCCTTCGCCCGCGTCCACTGCGAGTCCGACTTCTGGAGATCGCGCGCCGTCACGTCGTTCGCGGCGACGATCCCCGCCACCGCCTTCCGTGCCGCGTCAGGGCTCGCCTTGCGCAGGCGCGTTCCGACGATGACGCCGATCTCCCCTTCGTACTCCACTCGCTTCGACACCGTTGGCAGCCGGATGGATTCCCCGCTGCGGATCAGGCTCGACGGCGGCTTGAGAAAGATCAGCGGTTCCTTCGGGACTTCGTTCCCGAGCTCCTTCGCATGGGCGACGTAGTTGCGGCCCACGCACACGATCTTCGATGGGGAGAGATTGGGCATCCTGAAAGATAGCGGTGAACGGTGAACGGTGAACGGTGATCCGTAACCACCGAACGCAGCTACGGTTCACCGTTCACGGATCACCGTTCAGAGGAACCCGGTAGAACTCGATGACGCGCTCCAGTATCTGCGCCCAGCGCCCTATCACCCGCCGCGCCGGCGGGAGCGCCTCGAGCAGCCCACGCCCGTAGCGCTTGGTCACGATCCGGGGATCGCACATCACGACTACACCGCGGTCGGTGCCGGTGCGGATCAACCGCCCGAAGCCCTGCTTCAACCGCAGCGACGCGTGCGGCAGCATGTATTCGGCGAAGGCGTCGCCCCCACGCGCCGTGATCGCCTCGCACTGCGCCGCCGTCACCGGCTCGCTCGGTACGCGAAATGGAAGCTTGGCGATCACGAGTCCGCGCAGCGCGTCGCCCGGTACATCCACCCCCTCCCAGAACGACGCCGTTCCGAGCAGGATCGCGCGCCCCGATTCGCGGAAGCGCGACAGCAGCGCATCGCGGCTCTCGTCCCCATGCACGAGCAGCGGCCACCGCCGCTCCACGCCGCGCGCGCGCAGCTCGCTCGCCAGCTGCCGTACCTCGCGATGACTCGTGAACAGCACGAACAGTCCGCCGTCGGCCGACTCGGCGACGTCGAGCACGATGCGCGTGACCGCGTTCCGGTGCCCGTCGGCATCCACGTTCGGCGCCGGGATGTCGCTCGGGATCACGAGCAGCGACTGCGTGTCGTATGCGAAGGGCGACGGAAAGACGGCCGTCGTCGGCAGGAGCTCCGGGTCGTCGAGGCCGAGCCGCGCCGCGAGGAAATCGAACCGTCGCGCGTCAGCGGCGATGTCGCCGCGCGAGGCGGTGAGCGTCGCGCTCGTCACGATCACGCTGTCGAGCCGCTTGAAGAGATCCTCACGGAGGATCGGCGCCAGGTCGAGCGGCACGGACGATACCGCCACGCTCCGCTCGCGTCCGCGCACCTCGATCCATCGCACGCTGTCGTCGTCCGGTGGCGGCGTGAGCGCGCGGCGCAATCCGTCTCCCGCCGTCTGCAGCCGTTTCGTCACCGAGCGCATCTCGTTCAACAGCGGCGTGAGCTGCTCGTCGAGCGTGCTGCTCCCCTCGATGCGCTCGCGGACCAGCCGCAGCCCTTCACCCAGCAGGTCGATCTCGCCGAGCGTGTCCTCGAGCGAGAGCGACAAGCCGGCTTTCCAGATGGGGTGTGTGGCGAACTGCTGCGTCAGCCGCACCACCGCCTGTCCCTCCTGCTCGATGAACGTGTCGAGCAGGTCGAACAGGAGTGCGCTCTTGATGCTGAGCGCGCTCACGGACGGTGCGAGCCGCGCTTCGATCAGGTCCAGACTCGCGGTGCTGAGCAGGTCGCTGCTCGCCGACAGCCGCATCACCAGTGCGGGCAAAAGCCCCTTCCCTCGCCGATCAAGCCGGCTCACCAGCCGCTGCAGCCCGCGTCGAGTCACCGTGGCGCCGAGGTGGGTCGCCGCCGCGTCCTCGAGATGATGTCCTTCGTCCACGACGAGCCGGCCGTACGCCGGCAGTACCGCGGCGTCGTCCCAGTTCTGCGCCGCGCGGCGCACGGCGAGATCGGACAGGAGCAGGTGATGGTTCACGACGATCACGTCGGCCTGCGCCGCGGTGCGCCGGGCCTTGAACACGAAGCATTCGTCGAAGTGCGAGCACTTCATTCGCGTGCAGATGTCCCCCTCGGCCGACACCTCGTCCCACACCTCCGGCCTCGGCGGCGTGGGCAGGTCGGCGAGCGAGCCGTCCGCCGTGCGCTCCGCCCACGCGGCGAGCGTCGCGAGCTCGCCCGCCATGCCGTCCTCGAACAGCTGCGCCGCGCCGCCCGTGGCCTGCTCGAGCCGCGCCTTGCAGAGATAGTTGCGCCATCCCTTGAGCAGCGCGAAGCGCACCTTCTGGTCGCTCAGCGCCTGCTCCAGGAAGGGCAGGTCCTTGCCGACGAGCTGTTCCTGCAGGTTGATCGTGTTGGTGGAGACGATCGTGCGCTCGCCGTTCGCCGCCGCCCACCGCAGCGCGGGCACGAGGTACCCGAGCGACTTGCCGACACCGGTGCCCGCCTCGAGCAGTCCCACTCCCCCGTCGTTGTAGACGCGCGCGATCGCTGCCGCCATGTCGCGCTGGCTCTCGCGATCCTCGTAGCGCGCGTGTCGCAGCGCGATCGGTCCGTCGGGGCCGAGGTCGTGGGCCACCGACTCCGGATCGATGCGCGTCCTGGTGTCGGCACGCGGGACCTCGACCACCACGTAGAGGGCGCGCGCATCGTTGTCGATGATGCCGAAGCCGACCCCGTCGTCGTGCATGCGGGCGGCGACGTCGTAGTCCGGCCCCGATGGCTCGAGCAGCCCCGACGGATGATTGTGGAGGAGCATCTCTCCACGCCGCGCGAACCCGGGCAGCGCGAGCACGCTGCCGACGTCGCCCCGCGCGACGACGCGCGCCGTCTGCACCATCCCCTCTTCGTCGAGCGTGCTGACGAAGCAGACTTCCCGCCCGCCGGCGAGACGGATGGCCGCACGCATCGCCGCGGAGGCAGCCGCGGCGAGACGGGAGGTGGACGGGGGCTTGGGGGCTGGGCGGGCCATGACCCCTGAAGATAAACCGAAGCGGCGCCGAAGGGATGGGAGTGTCAGCCCGCCCGCGACGCTACTTCACGACCACGTCCAGCAGCGCGACGTCGTTGGTCGTCGCCACCAGGCCCGCCTCGACCGTGTGTCGGACGGAGACCGAGTGCCGTCCCGCCGACGAACCGGCAATGAGGATGTCGTAGCTGACGGCGGTAACCTGCGCGGCGCATCCCCCGGTGCGCTGCTCGCCGGTGACCTGCAGCATCACGAAACCGTTGCTCGACTCGACGCGCGCGCTCACGTCGTAGCACGGCGCGGGAAGCCGGATCGTGCCGGTCACACGGATGGTGCCTGCGGCGGTGCCGGCGATCGGAGAAGCGATGTCGCTCGCCGCCGGATCCGCGCTGGCGCCGCCGAAGGTGCTTGCGGCGATCGTCAGCGCGTCGGGCTGCGTGGGTGAATCGGACCCGCAGCCTGCGCTGGCGACGAGCAGCGCTGCGGCGATGATCAGGCGTGCATTCGTTGGGAGACGACGAGACATCGATGCTGTGGGGTTGGTGAGACGTGCCGGCACTGCGCCATCCGGCGTTGGTTCCGATGCGGAGGCGCAGGGAAAAAATCTAAACGACCGTCACCGACGCGCGCGCCACGCGTGGCTGGTCGCGCTACCGTACCACGAGAGGGCCGCCCCCCACCTTCGCTTCGCGCACCCGCCCGTCCTTGAACAGCACGCGGTGGCGCACCTCCACGTCGTACGAACCCGCCGAAAGTCCGGGGACGCTCGCGGTGTAGTCGAACGCCCCGGCGGCGAAGGTGGCGCACGTGCCGGGCTGCTCCGTCGCCA
>DASSIC010000214.1:0-9815 GCA_035692325.1 Gemmatimonadaceae bacterium
CGTGCTCGCCGGGGGCTTTCTCGTGCAGCGCAACCTGCGGCGCGCTAGACCATCGACGCGAGGATGCGCGTGGCGTAGGCGGTCAGTGCTTCGGCATCGGAGCTCGACAGCCGTCCCGCGCGCTGCGCCGCCTCGATCCGCTCGATCGCCTGCTGCAGCTGGTTACGCGCCGCGACGTCGTTGCCGCGCGCGAGCTCCTTGCCGGCGACGTCGAGCTTGTTGGCCAGCCACTTCGCATCGCCGTCTTCCATCGTACCCGACGACGCCAGCGCCGACACCATCGAGGCGAGCGTCGTCGTCGCCTGACCCGACGACAGCACGGTGACCTGCGCCGTGCGGGTACCGGAACCGCCGTCGGCATCGGAGACGGTCACCGTCACCGTCTGGAGCCCGGCCACGGTGTACACGTGCTGCACCGCGAACGCATTGCCCGTCAGCGGCAGCGCCGACGTGCCCGAGCCGTCGCCGTAGTTCACCGTCGCCGACCACACGTCGGCGCCCGGATCGGTGAAGGTGCCGGACGACGCATACGTCTCGCCGCGCAGGATCGTCGCGCCGGCGAACGACGCGACCGTCGGGGCGACGTTCGCCACCGTCACCGTCGCGCTCTGCGAGCCGCTGGCCCCTTCGGCATCGGTCTCGGTGACCGTCACCGTGATCGTGTACGAACCGTTGTTGGCGTAGCTGTGCGCGAGCGAGAAGCCCTTGCCGGCGAGCGTCAGCGGCTGCACGCCCGAGCCGTCGCCGTAGTCGACCGTCGCATTCCACGTGTCGTCGCCCGGATCGGCGAACGAGCCCGCGGCGGAGAAGGCGCTCCCCTCATTCACCGTGCCGCCGGCCAGCGCGCCGATCGACGGGGCGACGTTCGCTACGCTCACCGACGACGTCGTGACGTCGGTGGCGCCGCCATTGTCCGTCACGACGAGCCGCACCTGATAGGTGCCGTTGTCGGCGAACACGTGGTCGAGCGTTGCTGCATTGCCGACGACCGTGCCGTCGATGCTCCACTGATATTGCTGCACCGAACCATCCGCATCGGTCGACGTGGTGGCGTCGAAGTGCAGCGACTGTCCTTCCATGCCGCCCGACAGCCCGGCGCCGGTCATGTGCGCCGTGGGCGAGCAGTTCCGCGACTCGAGCCGGCACTGGATGTTCTCCGGCAGCGTGCCCAGCAGGTCGTAACCCGTCGACCTCTGGATCTTGTCGACGGTCGTGTAGTAGGTGCTGTACGTCGCGCCGCCCACCGGAGACTCGTTCGGCGTGTTGATGGCGATCACCTCGACGTCCGTCGGCGCGGTGATGCCGTCGACCCCACGCGCATCGGGAACGATCACCGCCACCTTCCAGATGGAATCCGGGATCGCGATCTTCCCGTTGTTGCTGATCGTGCCGAAGCCGTCCACGCCGGGACCGCGACGATCCTTCGTGAAGATGCCGCCCGACACGATGTAGATCTCGGTCGAGCCGACGGCGCGCGTGCGCAGGTAGTTCTCGAACGCGCCCCACGGTCCGCCGTTCATGTCCTGGTTCTGCGGCAGCATGTTCGTCAGGAAGAACGTCGGCGCATTGTCACCATCCGACACCTGCCAGTCGGCCGAGGGCGACATGTGACCGCGTGAGTACTGCCCGTTGGTGCCGTTGTTGATCCAGTCGCTCGTCTCGTACGCGGGCAGGCCGAGCCGGACGAGCGCCGTGTCGGCGGTGAAGCAGTTGCAGCGGAGCACGCTCCCCGTGTGCGTCGCGTCGAGGTTCCAGCTCACCCAGTTGGTGACACCGCGCCGCGGGTTGTACGAGGTGGTGTACTGGCGACGCGCGATGATGATGTCGTCGCTCGGATCGGCGTCGGTCGGCACGCCGAGCTCGGTGTTGTGGCCGGTCCGAGCGCCGGCCGACGTCGCCGGGTTGCTCGTGACGATCGTCGTCGTGCCGGTCGAGACGCCGTCGGTCTTCGACGTCGCGCGAATCACGCCGGAGCCGACGCCGAGCGCCGTCACGACGCCGGTGTTCGGGTTGACGCTGACGATGCTCGGCGACTCCGACGTCCAGGTGAGGTCGGCGTTGGTAAGCGTCGTGCCATGCGTGTCGATGCCGCTCGAGAGGAAGAGCTGCGTCTGGAAGCCCACCGGCAGCGGATTGGTGCGCGACTGGATGTTGATCGTCCCGGCCACCGGTGTCACTGTAATGCTCGCCTCGGCGCTCTTGTCGCCGAGCGTCGCATGGATCTTCGTCGTCCCGGGCGCCTTGCCGCTCGCGAGGCCGGAGGCATTGATGGTCGCGATCGACGCGTCGTCGGTCGTCCAGGTGAAAGTCGACGAGACCTTGTTGCCATCCGCGTCGCGCGCCGTGGCGATGAAGTTCTTCGTCTGCCCCACCGTCAGCGACCAGGTGGCGGGTGCGAGCGTGACCGTCGCCACAGGACCGACGATCGGTGCCGCCACGCTCGAGTTGCGGGGCGTCGGCAGGTCGACCTCGAAGTCGGCGGCGTTGTCGTTCGTGTCCACGCGGCCGTAGTCCTTGCGCAGCGCGGCAGTCGTGTTGGAGAGGAGGGCCGCGGCCGCGGTACCTTCGAAGCAGTCCGCCGTGCCGAAGCCGATGAAGTCGACGACGAATTGATCGGCCCGCGGACAGTTGCCGCTCAGCAGCGTGGTGCTGCGCACGAGCGCGATCTTGCCGCTCGCGGCGCCGATCGCGATCGCGCCGACGAGGTCAGGAGTCGGAAGCGAGACCGATCCGCCCGTGCCCGCCGCTTCCTGCACGAGGAAATAGTGACCCGGCTGGATGGTGCCGCTCAGGTCCGTCTTCGTCGTCGTGCTCCAGCCGTTGAGCGTGGCGCTGCTGTACTGCACCGACCATCCTGCCAGATCCACCGGTGTCGTGCCGGCGTTGTACAGCTCGATGAAGTCGTTCTTGAGCGTGGATCCGCTGTTGCCACCACCGCCGTAGACCTGGCTGATGACGATCGGCGCCGCCGTGGCGGGCGCGGAGACGCTCAGCGTCGTCGTGTCCTGTGCCGTCTCGCCAGTGCCGGACGTGACGGACGCGCGAATGATCGTGCTTCCGGGGGCGACGGCGGTTGCCACACCCGACGCCGGATCGATCGTGGCAACCGCCGAATTGGAGCTCGACCAGGTCGGTGTGACGAGCACCGACTGACCGGTCTTCACCGCCGTGACCGTGAACGCGACGGAACCGCCCACGAGCGCCGATGGCTTCACCGGTGCGACCGTCGCGACGAGCACGTCGATCGGCGGCAGCGTCGTGGATGCCGTGTTGCGCGGGTTCGGCGCGCCGACGCTGAAGTCGGCCGCGTTGTCATGCGAGTCCTGCTGTCCGTTGAAGGCGCGCAGCGCCGCGGTGGACGCATTGATCGTCGCGGTCGGGCCCGTGCCGAGGAAGCAGTTGGTTCCCGTGCCGTATCCGACGAAGTCCACGACGGAGGGATCGGTCTTGGGGCAGGCGGTGGTCAACGCCGTGGTGTTGCGAACCAGCGCGACTTTGCCCGCTCCCGCCGCCATCGCGATAGAACCCGATGCATCCGGAGTCGGCAGCGAGGTCGTGCCGCCGGTGCCCGCCGCCTCCTGTACCAGGTAGTACTGGCCGGGGGCGAGGACGACGCTCGTCAGGTTCGTCTTGTTCGTCCATGTCGTGCCCGACGTGGAGCCGTACTGCACGGACCACCCGGTGAGATCCACCGGCGTGGTGCCTCCATTGTACAACTCGATGAAGTCGTTCCTGTAGGTCGACCCGGCGTTGCCGCCGCCACCATAGATCTGACTGATCACCACACCCGTCGCGGGCGACGACGGAACGCCGTCCGCCATCGCGCGATCGTCGGGGGTGAGCTTCGGGCCGAGGATTCGATCCGCGCCCGCCGTGCAGGCACCGGCGACGATGAGCGCAAAGAGCCAGGCAGCTGGCCGACGGCGGCCAGTCAGGAGCGACGACATGAGATATGCTCGGGGATGGAAGGTCCGTGTCGCCGGCGGGTGGCGGCGACGGGCGTCGAGAAGGCGCGTAAGGTAGAGCGGGCTGCCAGGGCGCGACAGGAGGGTGCGGCAACGAATGTAAACGTTCGTGTACCAATTGCCCAGCAGAAGCATTAGCGAGCTGAGCAAGGTCTGTGTCGACGTCGCTTGCACCGCCGCCCAGTCCCACTTACCTTAGTTCTAAGTTGTTCGATGTCTGTATCATCAGCCGGCGCCGCGCGACCTCAGCCCGGCGCCAAACTCAGAGAGGCCCCAATGACCGCCACCGCCACCGCGACGTCCACCTGGAACATCGACGCGACCCATTCGCTCATCGAGTTCAGCGCCAAGCACCTGATGATCACCACCGTCAAGGGGCGCCTCGCCGACGCGCGCGGCGCGATCATCGTCGACGAGGCGAATCCTGACCGCTCGTCGGCGAAGGTGGAGTTCGATGCGAAGAGCATCGACACCCGCGCCGAACAGCGCGACGAGCACCTCCGTTCCGCCGACTTTCTCGACGTCGAGAAGTTCCCGACGATCAGCTTCACGAGCCGCCGCGTGGTCGGCGCAAGCACGCAGCCGGGTGCCGAGTTCAAGGTCGTCGGCGACCTCACGATCCATGGTGTGACGAAGGAGGTCACGCTCGACGCGACCTACGAAGGTCGCGGTCGCGATCCGTGGGGTGGAGAACGCGTGAGCTTCAGCGCCGACACCAAGATCGACCGTCGCGAGTTCGGTCTCGTCTGGAACGCCGCGCTGGAAACGGGCGGCGTGCTGGTGAGCAACGACATCAAGATCCACCTCGAGGTCCAGGCGATCCGCGCCTGATCGCTCCTGCATGCTCAATCGACGACGGGGCCGGTGCCATCAGTTGGCGCCGGCCCCGTTTCCTGTCGATCCACATGATGGTGGCCTTCGACTCCCGCGAGCCGCTACGACTTCGTGTACACGAACGCGTGCCCATCGACGTGGACGGTGATCGTCGTCCCGCTCAGCGTGGCGGACGCCGTGGAGTTGTCGCTCGGGAATCGGAAGACGAGCGTCGATCCACTCAGGGTGTACGTGCCAAGCTCCACGTTGTCTTCCATCGACGACACGCCGCCTTCCGTGTACAGGAAGGACGTGTGCTGGGTGAAGTTGCCGCCAATGAACGAGAGCTCGTCACTGAGCAGCTCCAGCTTGGGGTCGCCCTCCACCAGCGTGTAGGGAAGTGGTGCTCCATCCACCGACGAGAGGGCGAACGCCCCATCGAGGGTCTGCGCGGGCGCGGTGGAGTCCGAACCGCACCCTTCGACGACGATCGGGGCGAACAACAGAAGGGCGAGTGCGACGAGGCGGCGCATGGTGAATCTCCAGTACGCAAGACGTGAGTAGTGGGAGCCCGTCCGACGAGCGGCCGACGGACGGGCAATCGAATGCAATCAGCTGGCGGGCTTGATGCCGGTCGTCACCCACTGCGCGAGCGCGTCGAAGCCGTCCATCATCTGCGACGTGCTGAAGGTGCAGTGGCCGAATCCCGCCACCGTCTTCTGAAGAAGCTGCGACGACGTGCCCGTGCTGTCGACGCGCGCGGCGAACGCGGGCTCGTGCAGCCGCCACGGCACCAGCGGATCGTTGACGCTGTGCAGCGTGACCGTCGGTACGGAGAGCGCGCCGGTCGGCTGGTAGTACTTCGCCAGGTACTGCTCGGCGTCCGGCGTCGAGGTGAACCGCGCCACCTTGTAGTTGATGAACGCGAGCACGCTGTCGGGAAGCAGTCCCGGGATGACGGCCGTGTAGGTCGTGCCGGAGTTGTCGAACATCGAGTGCCCGTGCGTGCGGCCGAGGAAATCATCGATGCCGATGAAGTCGTACTTCAGCGCGTAGATCAGCGAGGTGATCAGCTCCGTTGGCGAGCTGCCGGCGAGCGGCGTCTGCGCCACCCGCGCGATGATGCCGAGTCCAGTGGGATTGGCCATCACGGCGGCGATCACCTTCGGTTGCACCTGGGTGTCGAAGTCGATGTTGCCCGGCACGCTGAGCACGTTGCCAGGGACGACGCCCGGATAGAACAGGTCGAACAGCACGCGTACGTTGGCGACCCAGTCGATCTCGGTCTTCGTGCCCGCCAGCGGCGCGCACATCGCCAGCACGCCATCGTACTTCCCGGGGAAGGTCTCGGCCATCTGCTGCACGACGAGGCCGCCGAGCGAGGTGCCGGCCAGATAGCTCCGCTTCGGGGCGCCGAACTTGGAGGTGAACAGGCCGCTGAGCTGATGCGTGCGCTGCGCGCCGTCCTTCACGGCCCAGCCGTTCTCCGAGAAGCTCGAGTACGCGACGGCGTAGCCGCGGGCGCCCAGCGCATCGCGCACGTCGGGGAAGCCGTCGCCGGTCGGCAGCTCGACCGGCGCGAACGCCGGCCGAATGCCGTGCGCGTAGAACACGACGTCGCCATTCCAGGCCGCCGGCATGTACAGCGCGTACTGGGAGCCGGGCCCGGTCTCACCGGTGATGGTGCTCGACCAGATGGATGACGCATCGCGCGCGGTGCGCGACGGGGCGAACGACGCCGGCGCCGTGGGGGACTGCTCGGCGCAGGCGGACAGCGAGAGTGCGGCGGCGAGGGGGAGCAGGAGCGAGCGGCGCATGGGAGACTCCGTGGGCGGAACCCGTGGGTGGGCGCGCCGTCGCGCGGCGCGTCGCCTGCCGGATCCGATGTCCGGC
The DNA here is from genome assembly GCA_035692325.1 of Gemmatimonadaceae bacterium. GTDB lineage: Bacteria > Gemmatimonadota > Gemmatimonadetes > Gemmatimonadales > Gemmatimonadaceae > AG11. Next base: position 6,672 of record DASSIC010000214.1, read on the forward strand.
AGCGCGCCACCAGTCTCGCGGCGCCGGACGATCGCCGCCGTCGTGCGTTCGACGTAGAGATCGCGAAGGAACGACGTAGAAGCACTACATCGTTAAGGCGCTCTAATGCGCGACGAGACCTTCGCGGCGTGCCACGTCCGCCAGCTCGCCGCGCGACCCGACTTCAAGCTTGAGGAAGATGTTCGAGAGGTGGGTGCTCACCGTGCGCGGGGAGATGCCGAGTGCCGACGCGATCTCCTTGTTCGACTTGTGCGCGGCGGCGAGGCGCGCCACGTCCACCTCGCGGCCGGTGAGCGCGCCGAGTCCCTCGCTCTGACTCTTCGCGGGCGGACGGAGTCCCAGCTCGCGGATCACCGCGCGCGTGCGCGCGAGATCCGGTTCGGCGCCAAGCTGCACGAACACGTCATGCGCGCGCCGAAGCTCGCGCGTCGCCCCATCACGGTCGCCGTTGAGGCCCAGCGCCCAGCCGAGGTTGCGGCGCACGCGTGCGGCGTCGAACACCCAGGGGATCGCGTCGAGCGCGTCGGCGCCGCGACGGAGCAGGGGGATGGCGCGCTCGTAATCCTCCTCGAGCAGCGCGATCACCGCATCACAGGTATCCACCCACGCGAACCCGAGCTGGTGTCCGAGCTGCTCCGAATGACGCAGAAGGCGGTCGCGATATCGCCTGGCGGTGTCCAGATCGCCGAGCCAGAGCGCGGCCTCGATGATCCCGGGCAACAGCCGATGCACCGCCCACACGACGTAGCCGGTGCGATCGACGAGGGCGAGGCCACGCTCGCCGATCTCGATCGCGCGCCGATGGTCCTCCGTCGCGACGTAGTACGCGGCGAGTCCGGAGTGCACCGGCACCGCGGAATGCACGTCGGCCAGATTCGCGCCCGCGGCGTCCACGAGGCTCCATGCTTCGTCGAGCAGCTCCTTGGCACGCTCCGCCGCGCCGCGGCGGAGATGAATGAGCGCGGACCACACCAGCAGGCGCGGGAGCAGCACCCGCTGGCCCAGCGCTCGCGCGAGCGGAATGGTCGCCTCGGCGCGGGCGAGTCCGGCGTCCCAATCGCCGGTACCGGAGGCATACTCGATGGCGATCTCCGCCATCCAGCAACGCAGCACGGGCGAGCCGAGCTCCTCGGCCAATCGCTCGCCCTCGGCGAGATGCCGGATCATCGCGGCGCCATTCCCGGACAGGCCGCCGACCATCGACATCGCCCAGTGCGCCGACCACTCCACGCCGCGCTCTCCCGCATCCTCGGCGAACGCAATGGCACGCCTCCCGGCGGCATACGCCTGCTCGGAGGGGCCGATGAAGATGTGCAGCAGCAGGGACGCGCGGTGCACGCGCGCGAGCAGGCCCGCGTCCGCCAGCCGCTCGGCAATTTCCAGGGCGGCGACCACCTCGCCGCGCGCCGCGTCCATGTCGCCGAGGGCCTGAAGCGTCATCGCCCTCGCGATGCGGATGCGCGCGAGCAGCGCGGCCTCTCCCGCGCGACCCGCCTCTGCAAGGGCGACGTCGAAGTGCGCGAGAGCCTCACGGTGACGACCACTCCAATACGAGGCGAGGCCCAGCCGGCGATCGATCGCGGCGAGGCGGCGGTCATTGCCAGCGCGTTCGGCGGCCTCGCGCGCCCGTCCCCACAGCGACCTCGCCCCCACGTAGTCGCCCAAGCGCTGGCGCACTTGTGCGAGACTTTCGACCAGCTCATCGACGTCGGGTTTCGCATCGGTCGATGCGTCGGCGCCGCGATCGTGTTGCTCCAGTGCGGCACTCAGGTAGTCCGCCGCTTCGCGATTGGCGTAGCGCGCCATGGCGCTGCGACCGGCGGCGGTGAGGTAACGCACCGCCTTGCCGGCGAGCCCGCGTGATTCGGCGCGAGCGAAGTGGTAGGCCAGCTCACCGGCGTGCGCGTCGGCGGCAGTACCGTAGAACGATTCCAGCGATTCGGCGACGGCGGCGTGCAGCAGCCGCGCCCGGGCGATCCCCAGTTCCGAGTACAGCAGATCGCGCACGAGCGGGTGGGTGAACTCGTAGCGAACGTCACCGCCGCGTTCCGCGGACTCCGCGAGCACGCCATGCGCACGCAGCGTATCGAGCGCGGCAAGCACTTCGCGCTCGGCAATCCCGCTCACCGCGACGAGCACGTCGTGCGTGGTTCGCGTGCCGATTACCGCGGCGAGGTTCGCGACGGTGCGCGCCGTCGGGTCGAGCCGATCGAGGCGCGCCGCGATGGCATCGCGCACGGAGCGCGGAAGATCCGGCGGCTCCGCCTCCCAGCCGTGCCACGCCCCGTCGCGGAAGCACAGCGCGCCGGAGGCCACGAGCGCCTTGAGCAGCTCTTCCACGAAGAATGGATTGCCACGCGTCCAGGAGAAGAGACGTCCCGACAATGCGCGCGCCGACGCGGGGTCGGCACGAAAGACCTCTCGCACCAGCGTGTACAAGGCCTCCGCGTCGAGCGGCTCGAGGCGGATCAGACTGGCGACGCCAAGCGAAAGAAGCGACTGCTCGGTCGCGCGCAGTGCCGGGCTCGCGTCGAGCGCCGATTCGTTGTACGTGCAGAGCAGGGCGATGCGCTGGTTCGTCGCCTGACGCGCGACGAAATGCAGCAGCTCGAGCGACGACGCATCTGCCCAGTGGAGGTTCTCGAGCACGATGAGCAGCGGACACTGCGCACCAAGCTGCCCGAGGAACTGGGAGAAGGACCAGAGCAGACGTGCCTTGGCGTCTCCACCCACATCGCGCGGCGATGCCGTCGAGGCCTCGCCCGCCAGCGCGGGAAAGATGCTCGCCAGCATCGCGCGGTCACCCCGCGTGAGCACGGCCAGCGACGCCGGCGTCATGGCGCGCAGCGTCGGCGTGAGCGCGTCGGAAAACACGGCGAACGGTACCCCTGTCTCGACCGGATAGGCGCGGCCGGTCGTAACCGTCCAACCTCGCTGCGCTGCGCGCTCCGACAGCGCGGCAACGAGGCGCGACTTGCCGACGCCGCCCGCTCCGACGATCAGCGTGGTGCTTCCGGTGCCGGCGCGCACGGCGTCGAGCCGCGCCGAGAGCGCGCCAAGCTCACCCTGCCGCCCGACGAGTGGAAGGGGAAAGAGGTCGAGCGGCGACGTTGCGACAGCTTCCCGCGCGTGGGCAGGGGTGGC
>DASSIC010000215.1:0-6502 GCA_035692325.1 Gemmatimonadaceae bacterium
GGTCACGCGCTCCTGCTCGTAGCGCACGAACGCCTGCGGCACGTCGTCGCACTCCACCAGCGCACGAGCGAGCGCGATCGCGTCCTCCATCGCCAGCTTGGTCCCCGACCCGATGGAGAAGTGCGCCGTGTGTGCCGCGTCGCCCACGAGCACCACCTTGCCGCTCGACCAGTGGCCGTTCCGCACGCGGGTGAACGTCGTCCACGGCGACGCCGCACGGTGCTTCGCGTTCGACATGAGCCGGTGGGGCCCGAGCGCCTCGGCGAACATCGCCTCGCAGGCGGCGATCGTCTGCTCGGCGTCCATGCGATCGAGACCGGCGGCGCGCCAGGAGCGCTCGTCGCACTCGACGATGAAGGTCGACGTGTGCTTGTCGAAGCGATAGCAGTGCGCCTGGAAGACCCCGTGCTCGTTCTCGACGAAGAAGAAGGTGAAGGCGTCGAGCGGCAGCGTCGTGCCGAGCCACACGAAGCGCGTCGTGCGGACGTCGAGCTCCGGCTGGAATGCGCCGGCAAGCTCGCTCCGGATCGCGCTGTTCACCCCATCGGCCGCGATCACGACGTCGGCGTCGCCGAGTCCAAGTCGTTCCAGTTCCGCGAGACAGCGCACCTCGGTGGAAAAGCGGAGGTCCACGCCGACGTCTCGCGCGCGCTCCTGAAGGATCTGGAGCAGCTTCTTGCGCGCGATGCCGCTGAACCCGTGCCCACCCGAGGTGATCCGCCGGCCGCGCACCACGACGTCGATGTCGTCCCAGTGCGCGAAGTTCCCGGTGATGGCACGGAAGGTCGGCTCGTCGGCGGCGCGGAAGTTCTCCAAAGTCTGGTCGGAGAAGACGACGCCCCACCCGAACGTGTCGTCGGCGCGGTTGCGCTCGAGCACGACGACGTCGTCGCCGGGTCGCCCCTGCTTGAGGAGGAGCGCCGCGTAGAGCCCAGCCGGTCCGCCACCGATCACGACGACGCGCATCGGGCAGATATTATATGCTTCAAGCAACGGCGCAAGAGCGCCATTGGCGCGGCAGTCCCTCAGATGCGCGTCAATGCGTCGCGCAGCGCCGCCGGGATCGGCACGGTCGAGCGGGTCTCGTAGTCGTACATCACCTGCGTCGTGCTCCCCTCGGCGACCAGCCGATCATCGGTCGCGCACACCACGCGGTAGCTCCACACCCACGCCTTCGAGCGGATTTCGGAGGTCGTCACCTCCACCGCCAGCGGCTCGCCGAGCAGCGCGGGACTCTTGTAGGTGATCTTCGCGTCGGCCAGGATGAAGTCCGGCGCGAACTCGGCGCACGCCTGCTGCCACGCCTCGACCCGCCCGATCTCGAAGTAGCCGAGGTAGACGGCGTTGTTGATGTGGCCGCGCGCGTCGTAGTCGTTGTAGCGGACCTGCAGGGCGACGCGCATCAGTCGATCCGCAGGACGATCTTGCCGAACTGCTCGGCGTGCGACATCCGGTCGAAGGCGGCGCGCCCCTCCGCCAGAGGGTAGACGCGATCCACCGGCGGGCGCAGCCGGCCGGCGTTGAAGTGTCCGACGACGGCCGCGAACTCGGCGTCGTTCCCCATCGTGGAGCCGAGGATCGACCACTGGTTCCAGAAGAGCTTGCGGACGTCGGTCGTCACCATCGGGCCGGAGGTGCCGCCGCAGGTGACGAGCCGGCCGCGCCGGCCGAGGGCGCCGAGCGACTGCGACCAGGTGGCCTCGCCGACGGAATCGACGACGACATCCACGCCGCGCTTGGCGGTGCGCGCGCGCATCTCGCGTCCGACGTCGATTCCGTGGTGATTGATCGTGTCGTCCGCACCCAGCAGCTTGGCGCGAGCAAGCTTCTCTTCACTTCCCGACGTCACCGTCACGTGGGTGCCGATCAGCTTCGCGATCTGCAGGCAGGCGAGGGCGACGCCTCCGCCGATCCCCCAGATCAGCACGTGCTCGCCCGCCTTGAGATGGGCGCGTGTCACGAGCATTCGATACGCCGTGAGCGTGGCCAGGGTGAACCCTGCCGCCTCGGCCTCGTCGGCCTGGGCGCGAACGGGGAGCACGTTCGTCGCCGGCACGACGACCAGCTCCGCCATCGTGCCGGGCAGGTGCTCGCCGAGGACCTGGAAGCGCGGGCAGAGGGGCTGCTCGCCGTCGAGGCAGTACTCGCAGGTGCGGTCGCTGGTGCCCGCATTGATGACCACCGTATCGCCGACGGCGACGCTTGTCACCTTGTTCCCCACCGATTCCACCACACCCATGCCGTCGGACCCGAGGATCCAGGGCGGGGTGATGGTGATGCCTGGAAGCCCGGCGATCGTGAAGAGATCGAGGTGGTTCAGCGCCGCCGCGCGCACGCGCACGCGCACGTCGGTGTCGGCGCGCAGCACCGGCTCGGCGAGGTCCTCACGATATTCGATCCGTTCCACCCCGCCGTGCGCGGAGATGGTGAGTCCTCGCATGCCCCTGCCCTGGAGTTATATTGAACGCGAATGCTATGCGGCATCCACGGGGCGCGAAAGGCGTCCAAGGTTGTCGCCGGTTTCGTCCGACACGGCGCACTCATGACTGCAATCAAGGTTCCTCAGCTCGGCGAGTCGATCGTCGAAGCGACGGTCTCGCGGTGGCTCAAGAACGAGGGTGATCAGGTCGCCGAGGGCGACAACCTCGTGGAGCTGGAGACCGACAAGATCACCGTCGAGGTGCCGGCGCTCACGTCGGGCGTGCTGACCAAGCGCGCAGTCAATGAAGGCGACGTCGTGACGGTGGATCAGCTGCTCGGCGAGATCGCCGAGGGGGCCGCGGCGTCTGCGCCGGCCAAGGCCGCTCCGGCGCCCGCGGCACCGTCAGCGCCGTCGGCTGCGACACCGGCTCCTGCTGCAGCGAGCGCACCGAGCGCGCCGCTGGCCAAGGGAGTTGTCAAGGTCTCTCCGGCGGCGCAGCGCGTGGCGGCGGAACAGAAGGTGGATCTCGCGGCTGTACAGGGGACGGGACGCGGCGGCGTGGTGAGCAAGCCGGACGTGATCGAGCACGCGGCAAAGGCTGCGGCGCCGGCGGCCGCGCCCGCGACGGTCGCCGCTCCGTCCGTCGCCCCGGCGCCGAGCGCGCCGAGCCGGCCCATCTCGCCCGACGGCGTGCGCGAGACGCGCGAGAAGATGACGACGCGGCGGAAGCGCATCGCCGAGAACCTTCTGTTGTCCCAGCACAACACGGCGCATCTCACGACGTTCAACGAGATCGACATGTCGGCCGTGAGCGCGTTGCGCGAGCGGATGAAGGAGAAGGTGGAGAAGGAGCACGGGGTGAAGCTGAGCTTCATGCCCTTCTTCGTGAAGGCGGCGTCGATGGCGCTCAAGGCGTACCCGCTCGTGAACGCCTCGATCGACGGCGATTCGATCGTGTATCACAACTACGTGAACATGGGGATAGCCGTGGCGTCGGATGCGGGGCTCGTGGTGCCCAACATCAAGGACGCCGATCGCAAGGGGATGCTCGACGTCTCGCGCGACATCGCGGCGGTGGCGAAGAAGGCGCGCGAGGGGAAGCTGACGATGGAGGACCTCACGGGGGGCACCTTCACCATCACCAATGGTGGCGTGTTCGGCTCGCTCATCTCGACGCCGATCATCAACTATCCGCAGTCGGGGATCCTCGGGCTGCACAAGACGCAGGACCGGCCGATCGCGGTGAATGGGCAGGTGGTGATCCGACCGATGATGTACATCGCGCTGTCGTACGATCACCGCATCATCGACGGGCAGCAGGCGGTGCTCTATCTGGTGCGGGTCAAGGAGCTGATGGAAGATCCGGCGTCGATGCTTGTCGATTAGGGATGAGCGTTGGCGGTGTCGAAGAGGCGTCCTTTTGAGGGCGCCTTTTCCTTTCAAAAGAATGCACGGAAACTGCGGAAGGGCCGGAACAGGCGGATTCTGCAACAGCTGTTGTGTGATCCGTCGTTTCCGCTCTTTCCGCCCGCTCCGTGCATTCCTTTGTGCTTCTGCGCTCGCGAACTCCGAGGGCAGCGTATGGATTCATTCGTCGCACACGCTAGCTTTCCCGGCATGACTCACTGCACTGTACCGACGAATGGCTGACGCCCCTCAATCAGCGGACGTGGTCGTGATCGGCGGCGGGCCTGGCGGCTACGTGGCCGCGATCCGTGCCGCGCAGCTCGGCTTCAGCACGGTGTGTGTGGAGATGGACCGCACGCTGGGGGGCACCTGCGTGAACGTGGGGTGCATTCCGAGCAAGGCGCTGCTGGAGTCGTCGCATCACTTCGAGTTCATCTCGCACGACGCGAAGAAGCACGGCATCGGGGTGGCGGAGCCGACGATCGACGTGGCGGCGATGCTGAAGCGGAAGGACGACGTGGTAGGGGCGAACACGAAGGGAATCGAGTTCCTCTTTCGGAAGAACAAGATTACCTGGGCGAAGGGGCGGGGGACGTTGAAGGCGGGGAATCTGGTCGAGGTCCGGGGGGCCCCCCCCGAAAACACTGTAACGACCTACCAGGCGAAGCACGTCATCATCGCCACCGGCTCCGTACCAATCGAGCTCCCCTTCCTGAAATTCGACGAAGAGCGCGTCCTCTCCAACGTCGGCGCCCTCACCATCCCCAAGGTCCCCGGCCACCTCATCGTCATTGGCGGCGGCGTCATCGGCCTCGAGCTCGGCTCCGTCTGGCGCCGCCTCGGCGCCAAGGTCACCGTCGTCGAGCTCCTCCCCGCCATCCTGCCCGGCATGGACGACGAGGTGGTGAAGGAAGCCGACAAGACCCTCCGTAAGCAGGGCCTCGACATCCGTACCGGCACCAAGGTCGTCAACGGCGGTCGCACCGACGCCGGCGTCTTCATCGAGGTCGAGAAGGACGGCACGACCGAGCGCATCGAGGGCGACTACGTCCTCGTCTCCGTCGGCCGCCGCCCCGCCACCGCCGGCATCGACGCCGCCGCCCTCGGCCTTACCCTGGGCAAGCGCGGCGAGATCCTCGTCGACGACCAGCAGCGCACCAACCTCCCCAACGTGTACGCCATCGGCGACTGCACGCCCGGCCCCATGCTCGCGCACAAGGCGGAAGAGGAAGGCGTCGTCGCCGCCGAAGTGATCGCCGGCAAGCCCGTGCACATGCATCATCGCACCGTGCCGGGCGTCGTCTACACCTGGCCCGAGATCGCCGTCGTGGGATTGACGGAGAAGCAGGCGAAGGAGAGCGGGCGCGAGATCAAGGTCGGCAAGTTCCCCTTCTCCGCCAACGGCCGCGCGCGCACGGCCGGCGAGACCACCGGCTTCGTCAAGTTCGTCGCCGACGCGACGACCGACGAGATCCTCGGCTGCCACATGATCGGCCCCAACGTCTCGGAGCTGATCCCCGAAGTCGTGCTCGCGATGGAGTACCGCGGCTCGTCGGAGGACATCGGGATCACCGTGCACGCACACCCCACGCTCTCCGAGACGACGAAGGAAGCGGCGCTCGCCGTGCTGGGACGCCCGATCCACATCTGACCGGACGCGACGTGGAGCTCACGCTGCGCCCGCTCATGCCCGATGACGCTGCGGCGGCGCGTGCGTTCGTCTCCGCGCAGTTCGACAACGAGCGGTATCGCGCCCGTGCGCTGGAAGTGCTCGCGAGCGCGCTCGAGTTCGAGGACCCCGAGTACATGGCGCTCCTCGCGCTCGACGAGTCCGACCAGCACGTCGTAGGCGTCGCGCTCTTCGGCACCGTTGCCGGCGCGCGCTCGGTGGTGAAGCTCCACGGCATCATCGCCTCCGAGCGCGCCGCCGCCGAGGCCCTCGTCAACGCCGTGCGGCGCGCGAGCGAGCAGTCGGGCGAGCGGATGATCGTCACCGAAGTGCCCGACGACGCGGCCTTCGCCACGACCACCGCCGCGCTCGAAGCGGGCGGCTTCGTCGAGGAGGGGCGCGTCCCGGACTTCGTGCGCGACGGCGTCGCGCTGCGACTCCTGGTGCGGCCCCTCTTCGACGCGCAGTAGCCTGCTGCTTGTCCCCGGTCAGCGGCTCCAGGGCGGCACGATCCCGTTCATCCGCGCGTACGCGATCGACTGACCGAGGTGCTCGTGGGCATGCGTCGCCATGGTCACCAGCACCCCGCGGTTCGTGGTCGGCGTGCCGAACATGTTGACCGACGCATCCATCTGCGCATCCGGTACGTCCATCACCCCCTGCTTCGCGTGGGCGAACGACTTCTTGAGCAGGTCGACGATCTGCGTCTTGTCGGTCACCGACGTCTCCATGTCGCGCGCCAGCGCGACGTCGGGCTTCCGCTTCACCCCAGCCATGCCGGGGAACATGTAGTTCGCGCCGACGACGTGCATGAACACCTCGCCGATGGATCGCACGCCCGTCGCGGGACGCCACGAGTACTTCTCCGCCGGCGTCGCCTCGGCGAGCGCGACGAGCTTCTGCTCGGCGTCGGCGAGCTGACCGATCAGCTCCTTTCGATAGCCGGTAGCGGAAGCGGGATCGGATTGGGCGACGGCGGCGACTGGCGCGGCCAGCAGCAGCGC
>DASSIC010000216.1:0-6402 GCA_035692325.1 Gemmatimonadaceae bacterium
GTTGCATCGTCAACCAGCGCGAGGTGGGGACGGACACGAAGAGCTTCCAGGCGTCGCTCAAGTACGCGCTGCGGCAGGACCCCGACGTGATCCTCATCGGTGAGATGCGCGACCTGGACACGATCCAGGCCGCGCTGACGATCTCCGAGACCGGTCACCTCGCGTTCGCCACGCTGCACACGAACAGCGCGGCCGAAGCGATCAACCGCATCATCGACGTCTTCCCCAGCCACCAGCAGAGCCAGGTGCGCGCGCAGCTCGCCTTCGTGCTCGAGGGGATCATCACCCAGACGCTGCTCCCCAAGGCCAAGGGGCGCGGGCGCGCGATGGCGGCGGAGATCCTCGTCGTCACGCCGGCCGTCCGGGCGCTCATCCGCGACGACAAGATCCACCAGATCTACAGCACGATGCAGAGCGGGAAGAAGTTCGGCATGCAGACGATGAACGACGCGCTGTACGGTCTGTACATGAACCGCGACGTGGCGCTCGACGACTGCCTCCGCGCCTCGCACGACCCGAACGAGTTCCTGCGCATGATCGGCAAGGCGGGCGAGGCCGACGGCAAGCCGCAGGCGCCCAACGGGCAGGTGGCAGGAAAGCGATAGGGCGGCACATGTGAACAGTGAACGGTGAACGGTGAACGGTGACTGCCAACGCAGTGACGGTTCACCGTTCACGGATCACGGTTCACCAGAATTCACACAGAGGCCAGCATGCCAGCATTCACGTATACGGCAAGGGCGTTGAACGGCGATCTTCGCACCGCGACGATCGACGCGCCGAATCGCGACGAGGTCATCGCGCAGCTGCGCAAGCAGCGGCTGAACGTCGTCAAGATCGACGAGAAGAAGGACGCCGACAAGCAGAAGCAGAAGAAGGCCGGCAAGATCTCGATGCGCGACATCGTGATCTTCACCCGGCAGTTCTCGACCATGATCAACGCCGGTCTGCCGCTGGTGCAGGCGCTGGACATTCTGGCCAAGCAGAGCGAGAACAAGGCGCTCAAGGACGTGACCCTGGCCGTCGTGTTCGACGTCGAGAGCGGACACACCGTGGCCGACGCGCTCCGCAAGCACCCGAAGGCGTTCAGCGACCTCTACGTGAACATGGTGGCGGCGGGTGAGGCGGGTGGTATTCTCGACACCATCCTCATGCGCCTCGCGACGTTCATGGAAAAGAACGACGCCCTCGTGCGCAAGGTGAAGGGCGCCATGATCTACCCGGGCGTCATCATGAGCGTGGCGGCGATCGCCATCGTCGTGCTGCTCATCTTCGTCATCCCGACCTTCGAGAAGATGTTCGCCTCGGTCGGACTCGCCCTCCCGCTCCCGACCCGCGTCGTGATCGGGATGTCGAAGTTCCTGCAGGGATACTGGTACGTCTGCATCGCCGCCGTGTACGGCGCGTTCTTCGCGTTCAAGAAGTACTACGCCACGAACGACGGCAAGCTGGTCATCGACCGGCTGATGCTCAAGGCGCCGGTGCTGGGCGACGTGCTCCGCAAGTCGTCGGTGTCGCGGTTCACGCGCACCCTCGGCACGCTGATCGGCTCGGGGGTGAGCATTCTCGAGGGGCTCGAGATCACGGCCAAGACGGCGGGCAACCGCGTCATCTCGGACGCGATCATGGAGTCGCGCGCCTCGATCGCCGGCGGTGAGACGATCGCCGCGCCGCTGCAGAAGAGCGCCGTCTTTCCGCCGATGGTCATCAGCATGATCGCCGTCGGCGAGCAGACCGGTGGTCTGGACGAGATGCTCTCGAAGATCGCCGACTTCTACGACGAAGAGGTGGACGCGGCGGTGTCGGGGCTGCTCAGCATGATGGAGCCGCTGATGATCGTGTTCCTCGGCGTGGTGGTCGGCGGCATGGTGGTCGCCATGTACCTGCCGATCTTCGACATGATCAACGCGGTGCAGTAGGATCGCGTCGAGCAGGCGGTCGGACGGGCGCCCTGCGAAAGCAGGGCGCCCGTCCTTCGTTCTGCCATGAAACAGCCGTCCGGGGGCAGCGTAGGAGGCGATGACCGGACCTCGCTTCCACCTCCGCCAGCGCCTCGCAACCCTCGCGGCGCAGCAGACGGTCCCCCATACTCGGCGCCTCCCTCACAAGGACCCTTCGTCGCGCGCCCGGTCGAGATTCGTCCTGCTCAGCTTCGCGGTCGTCGCGGTCGCGGCGGCGGCGGGTGCCGCGTGGCTGCTGCGCGACCCGCTGCCGCACTTCCTCGCGCGCCGCTCCACGCTGGCCACCGTGCGGGTTGGCGCAGTCACGACCGAGGGCGCGTACCGGCTGCAACCCGTTCACCTCACCGCCACGAGCGGGCTGGCGGTCGATCTCATGCTCCGCCGCGCCACCGCCGACTCGGCCCTGCGACTGCCGCTCGTGGTGATCCTCGGCGGTCATCACACCGGGCGTGAAGCGGCGCGGCTGCTCGAGGATACCCGCGGCACCGTGGTCGCTGCGGTATCGTATCCGTTCAGCGGCGATCCGCGCCCGGATGCTGCCACCTTCCTGCGAGAGATTCCCGAGATCCGCGGCGCCTTTCTCGATACGCCGCCGGCCATCATGCTCGCGCTGGACTACCTGCTGCGCCGCCGGGACGTCGATACGTCGCGCGTCGAGGCGGTCGGGGTGAGCCTCGGCGCCCCCTTCGTGTGCATCGCCGGCGCACTCGATCCACGGATCACCCGCGTGTGGGCGCTGCACGGCTCGGGGGGCTCGTACGTCCCGCTGGAGGCGAACATGCGTCGCACGATCCCGTTCGCGCCCGTGCGCGTCGCGGCAGCCGCGCTGGCGAACGTGATCATCGCCGGACCGCGCCTCGACCCGGTGCACTGGGTCGGCCGCATCGCGCCGCGCCCGTTCGTGATGGTCAACGCGTCGGGAGACGAGCGACTGCCGCACGACGCAATCCTCTCGCTCTACCGCGCCGCGCATGCGCCGAAAGAGATCGTGTGGATGCGTGGGGAGCACGTGCACGCCGACACCGCCACGATCCGGCGATTGTCCGACGTGGTGCTGACGCGAGTGCGCGCACCGGCGCCTGACGCCTCGCCGCGCAGATAGCGACGCGTAGGTGGTTCACCGGAGCGCTGTCGGGAGTTCCACCATTGACGCTCCCGGGACAACAGATATCGTAGCACTAAGGTTCGCGACGATTCCCGCCGCACTGGCTCCTTCCTTCCTGGAGCTCGATCCGTGTCAGGCGCACCGCTCGACGGGCGCGAACGCGAGGCCACGGCGCCGATGGAGCGCCGCGGTTTTCTGCGTTGGATCAGTGGACTCGGCGCCGCGACGATGGCCGCGCTCGTCGGGATCCCGGCACTTCGTGCATTCGTGTCGCCCGTGCTGTCGCTGCCGCACGTCGACAGCTGGGTGAAGGTCGCTGACGACATCGCCCTGCTGGACGTCGGTGTGCCGATCCGGGTGAACTTCGTCCAGAGCGCTACCGACGCGTGGCTGGAGAGCCGTACGCTGAACGGCGTGTGGCTGTTCACCGAGGATGGGGAGAAGTTCAAGGCGTACAACGGCCACTGCACTCATCTCGGGTGCAGCTACGTGTACGACAAGGAGCAGGGCAACTTCTTTTGCCCCTGTCATCGCGGGCAGTTCGACGTGAAGACGGGCAAGGTGCTGGCCGGTCCCCCGCCGCGTGCCCTCGACGAGCTGCCAGTGGAGATCCGCGACAGCGCCGTCCTCGTGAAGTACAGCGACTTCCGGCTGGGCATTCCCGAGCGGATCGAGGCGTAGCGTGAGCGCCATCGGGCGCTGGCTGGACCAGCGCATTGACCTCGCGTCGCTCCGCCGGACGCTGCTCGACCGGAAGATGCCCGCCGGCCTCACCTGGTGGCACACGCTGGGCAGCGCGACGCTGACGGTGTTCGTCGTCCAGGTCGTCACCGGGATCGTGCTGGCGATGTACTACTCGCCATCGCCGGACCACGCGTACGACAGCATCCGCTATCTCGAGCGCACCGTCGTGAGCGGCGCGACGCTGCGCGGGATCCATCACTGGGGTGCGTCGGCGATGGTGATACTCGTGACGGCGCACATGATTCGCGTCTTCACCATGGGCGCCTACAAGTATCCACGGGAAGCCAACTGGGTGCTCGGCGTGGCGCTGTTCGCGCTCGTGCTGGCGTTCGGGTTCACCGGCTATCTGCTGCCGTGGGACCAGAAGGCGTACTGGGCGACGCAGGTGGGAACGAACATCGCCGGCACGACGCCGGTGGTGGGACAGACGCTCGTGCGCCTGCTGCGCGGCGGCGCGCAGCTCGGCGCCGCGACGCTCGCCCGCTTCTTCGCGCTGCACGTGCTCGTGCTGCCGGCGCTGCTCGCGGTAATCGTCGGGCTGCATCTCGCCATGGTCGTGCGGCAGGGGATCGCCGCGCGGCCGCGCGTGCTGGAGGCGGATGCGCCGCGGCGCACCGACGAACCGGGCTACGTCGCGTACTACGCGACGCGGTCTGTCGACGCCAAGGCGCGCGGGGTGCCGTTCTGGCCCGACATCATCGCCAAGGACATCATCGTGGCGACGGGCGTCGTCGCGCTGCTCGTGGTGCTCGGTATCTACGCCGGCGCCGGCCTCGAGCCGCCCGCCGATCCGAACGACGCGTCGTACGTGCCGCGTCCAGAATGGTATTTCCTGCCCTTCTTCCAGCTCCTCAAGCTCGTGCCGGGCTCGATGGAGAGCGTCGTGGCGGTCGGGATCCCGGGGCTGCTGATCGTCGCCCTTCTCCTGCTCCCCTTCTTCGACCGGCGCAGCACGCGCTCGTTCAGGCGGCGACCCGTCGCGATGTTCTCGCTCGGTGGCGTGACCGCGGCGTGCGCGCTGTTGTTCGGCGCATCGGCGCGCGACGCGCCGAGGGAGGCGCCCGAGGTCGGACGGCCGCTGTCGTCGGTGGAGCGAGCGGGGCGTACGCTGTTCGAGCAGCAGCAGTGCGGCGGCTGCCACAAGGTGGCGGGGGAGAAGGCGCCGAAGAAGAACGAGGACGCGCCGGAAGACACGCCGGAGCTGACGGCGGTGGGACTCAAGCACAGCGCGTCGTGGATGCACTCGTTCATCGAGGATCCGGTGCGCTTCCACCACGATTCCAAGATGCCGGCATTCGGTCCGCCGACGCTGAGCCACCAGGAGATCGAAGAGCTCGCCCAGTATCTCGCGTCGTTGCGCGGGCCCGGCGGCGCCAACAAGCAGCCCGAGTTCCGCGACACCTTCCCCGAACCCGTCAAGTCAAAGGAGAAGCCATGAAGCACGCTCTCTCGACGACCGCTGTCCTTCTCGTCGCGTCGGCCGCGATGGGCACCGCATCGGCACAGGCGCCCGACGCCAAGGCGATCTACAACGAGAATTGCCGCAAGTGCCACGGCGTGATCGGGACACCGCCCAAGACGATGAAGGCCAAGTATCCCAAGATCGCGACGTTCGACGAGGAGTTCATCGGCAAGCGGACGGACGACTCGGTCGTGAAGATCCTGATGCACGGCAAGGGCGACGACATGAAGTCGTTCAAGGACAAGATGACGCCGGACGAGATGAAGGCGGTGGCCAAGTACGTCCGTGAGCTGGGGATGAAATCGCACCCGAGCAGCTAGCGAGGTACCGACATGCAACCGCGGCGATGGATCACGTGGGCCTTCGCGCTGGTGCTGGCACCCTTCGCCGCGGCGGCGCAGCAGCCGCCGGCGAAGCCTCCCACCGGCTACGCCGGCAGCACCGGATGCGCCGACTGCCACAGGAAGGAGGTCGCGCAGTTCGCGTCGACCGACAAGGGCAAGCTCTTCCTCGAGCATCCGCGCACGGCGCACGAGCGACTCGCGTGCGAGTCGTGCCACGGCCCCAGCAAGGAGCACGGCGAGTCAGGAGGCGAGGAACGGGGCGGGATGATCGCCTTCGCGGGGAAGCATCCGTCGGCGGTGCCGCTGCGCAACGCCACTTGCCTCGGATGCCACCAGAAGACGGCGCGCATGCTGTGGCAGGGGAGCGCACACGAATCGCGTGACGTCGCCTGCTCCGACTGCCACACGGTGATGCACGCCGAATCCGAGCGCGGCAGCCTGAAGCAGCCGACGGTGCTGGCGACCTGTGGAAGCTGTCATGCGCAGCAGCGGAATCAGCAATCGCGCTTCTCGCACATGCCCCTTGGCCAGGGGAAGATGGAATGCACGAGCTGCCACAATCCGCACGGCTCGACGGCGCCCAAGCTCCTCCTCGCCAGCTCGGCCAACGAGACCTGCTTCGCCTGCCACGCCGAGAAGCGCGGGCCATTCCTGTGGCAGCACGCGCCGGTGACGGAGAGCTGTGTCAACTGCCACGACGCGCACGGCAGCAGCCACGAGAAGATGCTCAAGCTGTCACGACCGCGACTGTGCCAGCAGTGCCATCAGGGCACGGGGCATCCGATC
>DASSIC010000217.1:0-3642 GCA_035692325.1 Gemmatimonadaceae bacterium
GCTCCTCGCGCGGGAGGGCGACGCGCGGCTCGTCGGCTACGGCGGCATGCTGATGGAGTCGTTCGTCGCCGTGATGGCGCTGATCGCCGCCTGCGCACTCACGCCGGGCGTCTACTTCGCCATCAACGCGCCCGCGTCGGCCCTCGGCACCACGGCACAGAGCGCCGCCGCGGCCGTCGCGCAGTGGGGATTCGTCGTCTCGCCCGCCGAGCTGGAATCACTCGCGCGCCAGGTGGGAGAGAGCTCGCTGCTCTCGCGCACCGGCGGTGCGCCGAGCCTCGCCGTCGGGATGGCGCACATCTTCTCGCGCGTGCTCGGTGGCGACACGGCCATGGCGCTCTGGTACCACTTCGCCATCATGTTCGAGGCACTGTTCATCCTCACCACGGTCGACGCCGGCACACGCGTCGGCCGGTTCATGCTGCAGGATCTCGGGAAGCACCTGTGGGCGCCATTCGGTCGCAGCGACTGGACGCCGGCCGTCTGGTTGTCCAGCGCACTGATCGTCGCCATGTGGGGCCACTTTCTCTGGCAGGGCGTGATCGATCCGCTCGGCGGGATCAACTCGCTGTGGCCGCTCTTCGGCATCTCCAATCAGCTGCTCGCGGCCGTCGCGCTGTGCGTCGCCACGACGATCATCATCAAGATGGGCAAGGCGCGCTATGCGTTCGTCACCCTGCTTCCCCTCGCGTGGATCGTCGTCGTGACGATGTCGGCCGGCTACGTGAAGATCTTCTCCCCGCTCCCCAAGCTCGGCTTCCTCGCCCACGCGCACGTGCTGCAGGCGGCGAGAGCGGCCGGCACATTGCCGCCGGGCGTGAAATCCGCCGGCGACCTCGGACGCATGATCGCCAACGACTACCTCGACGCCGCGGTGGCGGCGTTCTTCCTCGTCTCGGTGCTCGTCGTCATCGCCGACAGCGCGCGCGAGTGGTGGGCCGTGCTGCGCGGAGGCAAACCCGTGCGATCGACCGAGACGCCGTTCCATCCGCTGATCGTTGCGGGCGATTGAAGCAGTCGACGAGCCGTTCCTGTTGCCGTTGTTTGTTGGCCTTTCCCGTTCCCTTCCCCGTTTTCCGTTGATGCGCTCATCCCGCTTCGTCGCGCTCCTGCTCCTGGCGCCCGCCCTTCTCGGGGCCCAGGCCGCCACCGTCGCGCCGGCGTTCGACTTCAGCATCCGCAACATCATGCGCGGCCCCGAGCTGTACGGTCGCGCGCCGACGAACGTGCGCTGGAGCGCGGATGGGCGCTGGATCTACTTCCAGTGGAATTCGTCCGGCACCGACTGGCGAGAGCCGCTGCGTGCCTATCGTGTTCGCGCCGAGGCGGGTGCGCAGCCCGAACGTCTCACCAACGCGCAGGCCGATTCTGCCGCGCCGTACGTCGCGGACGGCATCCTCGCGCCCGATCGCCGCTCACGCGTCGTGGAAGCGCTCGGGGATCTCTGGCTCGTGAGCCTGCGCGACGGTAGCGCACGCCGTCTCACCCAGACTGTCGCCGTCGAGTCGCGTCCCACCTTCTCCGCCGACGGTCGCACCGTGTACTTCGTGCGCGACGGCAATGCGTATTCGCTCTCGCTCACCGACGGCATGACGCGTCAGCTCACCGACATTCGCACGGGTCCCGCGCCAGTCGATTCAGCGCGTCCGGCCGGGCAGCGCGGTCGCCTCGAGCAGCAGCAGCGCGACCTGTTCGAGTCGGTACGTGATCGTCTGGCGGCCGACAGCGCAACGAAGGCCGATCGGAAGGCGCGCGAGGCCGCCGGGCTGCAGCCGATCTACATCGCCGCCACCGAGCGCGTGTCGTCGATCGCCGTGTCGCCGAATGGTCGTGCCGCGCTCGTGCTCATCGGCCAGCCCGCGCCAAGTCCACGTCAGGCCGAAGTGCCGCAGTTCGTGACCACGACGGGATACGTCGAGAACCTGCGCCCGCGCACCAAGGTGGGCGACGTCGTCAACCGGCAGCGCGTGCTCTGGATCTCGCTGCCGTCCGGCCGAGGGACGCCGCTCAAGGTGTTCGGCAGCGATAGCCTGGGTGGCAACGTGGCGCTCGCCGGATGGAACGACGACGGCTCGCGCGCCGCGCTCTTCGCGTACACCGCCGACCACAAGACGCGACTGCTGCAGAGCGTGCGGTCCGACAGCGCCGCCTTCACCACGGTGGAGACGCTGCGTGACACGGCGTGGGTGGGCGGCCCCTGCAGCTCGTGCGCCGGCTGGTACGACGCCGGCCGCCGACTCTGGTACGTCTCGGAGAAGACGGGATTCGCCCAGCTCTACTCGACGAACGCCGCGGGCGCGGACACGCGGCCGTTGACCGAAGGCAAGTGGGAAGTGCTGGACGTCGCGGTCTCACCCGACGAGCGGGAGTTCTACCTCACGACGAGCGAGCCCTCGCCCTTCGAGCAGCAGCAGTACCGCATGTCCGTGAATGGCGGCGCACGCGCCCGGGTCACGACGGCATCGGGCGGCCATGCACCGGTGGCATCGCCCGATGGTCGCTGGCTCGCCGACGTGTATTCCTTCGTCGATCAGCCGCCCGATCTCTTCCTCGTGGCGAATCGCCCCGGCGCGGTGCCAGTGCGCCTGACGACCTCCGCCAGCGCCGAGTATCTGCGCGGACCGTGGATCAAGCCCGAGATCGTGCAGATTCCCGCGTCGGACGGTGTGAGCCTGCCGGCGCACATCTACCGACCGCAGGACATGGGGGCGACGCCGAATGGCGCGGCCGTGATCTTCGTGCACGGTGCGGGCTACCTCCACAACGTCGGCAACTTCTGGTCGCAGTATCCGCGAGAGTACATGTTCAACCAGTATCTCGCGAAGCACGGGTACGTCGTGCTCGATGTCGATTATCGCGCCTCGGCGGGGTATGGTCGCGACTGGCGCACCGCCATCTATCGCTGGATGGGAGGCCGCGACCTGCAGGATCAGGTCGACGCGTCGACCTGGCTGACCAGGACGTACGGCATCCCGGCGTCGCGCGTCGGCATGTACGGCGGCAGCTACGGCGGCTTCATGACGCTGATGGCATTGTTCACGGCGCCGGACCACTTCGGCGCCGGCGCGGCGCTGCGCTCCGTCACCGACTGGGCACACTACAACGAGGGCTACACCTCGGCGATCCTCAACCGGCCGCAGGACGACACGCTGGCCTATCGTCGCTCGTCCCCGATCTATTTCGCCAGCGGGCTTCGCAGCCCACTGCTCATGGCTCACGGCATGGTGGACGTGAACGTCCATTACCAGGACATCGTCCGGCTCGAGCAGCGTCTGATCGAGCTGGGAAAGACCGACTGGACGCTCGCGTCCTATCCGGTGGAGGATCATGGCTTCGTGCGCCCGTCGAGCTGGACCGACGAGTACACTCGCATCTTCGATCTCTTCGAGCGGACGATCGCGCGTCCGACGACCGGTGCGTCGGGTCGCTGAGCTGCTCGCCCGCGCGGCGGGGGCGATTCGGCGCGTGATCGGCGCCCCGGACTACGCGGCGTACCTCGCGCACGTCCGTGGCGCGCATCCCGGCGCGACGCCGCTCACGCGAGATGCGTTCGTGCGCGACGTGTTGACGCAGAGGTACGAGCGGCCGGGCTCGAGGTGCTGCTAAGGGGGGCTGCCGATGAAGTACGTGGTACCAGGTACC
>DASSIC010000218.1:0-3902 GCA_035692325.1 Gemmatimonadaceae bacterium
GCGCTCGGCGGGGGCGCCGGCTCGCTCGGCGTCTCGCTCGCCTCGGCGATGGTGCTCGTCGTGCCGGTGGTGGTGGCCTACATGTTCCTCCAGCGCAGCTTCATCGAGAGCATGGCCGGCGCCGGGGTCAAGGGATGAAGGTCCGCCTCGACCACGTCTTCAAGTCGTTCGACAAGACCGTCGTCGTCGAGGACGTCGATCTCGAGATCGCCGACGGCGAGCTGCTCGTGCTCGTCGGCGGATCGGGGTCGGGCAAGTCCACGATCCTGCGCATGCTGGCCGGGCTCGAGTCGGTCACCTCCGGCGCGATCCACATCGGGGACCGCGACGTGACGGCGCTCCCGCCACGCGACCGCGACGTGGCGATGGTGTTCCAGGACTACGCGCTCTACCCGCACATGACCGTGCGCGAGAACCTGTCCATCGGATTGCGGCTGCGGAAGCTCGCGACCTCGGAGATCGAACGGCGCGTCGGGTGGGCCGCCGAGATCCTGGGGCTGGCTCCGCTCCTCGATCGGAAGCCGAAGGCACTGTCCGGCGGACAGCGTCAGCGCGTGGCGATGGGGCGCGCCATGGTGCGCGAGCCGGCGGTGTTCCTGTTCGACGAACCGCTCTCGAACCTCGACGCCGGGCTGCGCGCGCAGATGCGCATCGAGATCGGCGCGCTCCAGCGGCGGCTGCGCACGACGACGGTGTACGTCACCCACGATCAGGTGGAGGCGATGACCCTCGGCGACCGCATCGTGGTGCTCGCGGGGGGGCGCATCCAGCAGATCGGACGCCCGATCGAGCTCTATCGCGACCCGGTCAACCGCTTCGTCGCCGGATTCATCGGGACGCCCCCAATGAACTTCATCGGCGGCGCGGTCACCGCTCTCGATGGCGTGCGGGCCTTCACCGCAGACGGCGTCCGGCTCGCGCTGCCGCCGAATCGGCTCGCGGATGGCGGCGCGCCGGCGGTAGCGCTCGGAATCCGCCCCGAGGACCTGATCGTCGCTCGCGCAACGGATCAGCCGAACGGCGACAGCGTCGCGGGACGCGTCGTGCTGGTGGAGATGCTCGGCGGCATGAGCCACGTGCACTTCGACGTCGGGCCGCACCGGCTGCTCGCCGCAGTGGGCGGAGATCTGCTGCCGAGCGTGGGCGACCTGATCACGGTGCGCGCGCGGATGGAGCGCGCGCACTTCTTCGGCGCCGACGGCCGAGCGCTACGGTGACGCGGGAGGCGCCGGCGGCGGGACGTAGCCGCGCGTCGCGAGCCGCTGCCCCGACATCTCGTACAGCTCCGCGGGCATGTCGGCGACTCCCGTCGCGTCTATCCATGTATTGTAGAAGTTGAACAACGCGCACACCGTGATCGCGTCGTAGAGCGCCTCCTCCGTCCATCCCGCCGCGACGGCGGTCTGGATGTCGTGCGGCCCGATCTGGTTGGACGCGCGATTCACCTTCTCGATGAAGGTGAACAGTGCGCGGTCCTTCTCGCTGATCGGTGCCGTGCGGAAGTCCGCGAGGACGGCATCCACCAGCGGTCGATCCTCGAGCAGCGTCGCCGCGACCGCGGCGTGCGACCCGATTCAGAAGGGGCAGTCGTTGCGACGCGAGGTGAAGGCGGCGATCAACTCGCGCATTCCCGGCGAAAGCGGGGACGGCCCGCGCATCACGCCCTGGGTGAACGCGGACAGATGGTCGGTGCGGTCGGGCTTGTAGGCGAACAGATGCATGATCTGCGGCACCGGCACGCCGGCACTGCGCATTCCGGCGATCGGCCCGGCGTAGTTGCCCTTGGGCGGCAACTGCTCGACTTCGGGAAGAAACATCGGCCTCATGTCATCGGTCCCGTTCGATGTTGTGTCCGCGGCCTCCATGAATCGCGCCCGCCGCTGCAAGAGCCTTCACCACGGAGGACACAGAGGAACACAGAGGACTACCTGGGGCAAATGATACGACAAAGCTCCGGGAGCCGCGACTGGCGAGGCAGGTTGCTGCACGGTGGATCGCCGAGCTACGATTGGAGCCCCTGACTTTCCGGTTTTCGCCATGTCGCCAGCATCCGTGAACACTTTCGCGTCGCGACTCTTCGGCGCGATCCTCGGCGCCCTCATCATCGCTGCTCCGCTCGCAGCGCAGACGCGCGCAAAGCCCAGTGCCGCCGGATGGACGCGCGGCGCGACCTGCTACGAGATCTTCGTCCGCTCCTTTCACGACAGCAACGGCGACGGCATCGGCGACCTGAACGGGCTGACCGGGAAGCTCGACTACATCAACGACGGCAATCCGCGCACACAGACCGACCTCGGCGCGCGGTGCATCTGGCTGATGCCGGTGGCGGAGTCGCCGAGCTATCACGGCTACGACGTCTCGAACTACTACAAGGTGGAGCCGGACTACGGCACGAACGCCGACTTCAAGCGCATGATCGCCGCGGCACACAGGCGCGGGATCAAGGTGCTCGTCGATCTCGTGCTGAACCATGCGTCGAGCGAGCATCCGTACTTCCAGGAAGCGCTGCGCGACACGACCTCGCCCCATCGCCGCTGGTTCCGCTTCTCTCCGACGAAGCCGGCGTCGAAGGGACCGTGGGGGCAAGACGTCTGGTACAAGTCGCCCGTGCGCGACGAGTACTACTACGCCGTCTTCTGGAGCGGGATGCCGGACCTGAACTACGAGACGCCGGCTGTGCGCACGGAGGCGAGCAAGGTCGCGCGGTTCTGGCTGAAGGAGATGGGCGTCGACGGTTTCCGCCTGGATGCGGTGCCCTACCTCGTGGAGCGGGGCGACACGCTGGCACACTCGCGCGCGACGCATGATGTCCTGCGCCACTTCTCCGCCGACGTCCGCCGCACCTCGCCCCACGCCTTCACGATCGGCGAGGTCTGGGACAGCACGGGGACGATCCTTTCCTATTATCCGAACGAGCTCGACGCGCACTTCGCCTTTCCCGTGTCGGACGCGATTCTCGAGGCGGTGCGCACGGGCACACCGGGCAAGCTCCTGCCCGAGGTCCTGCGCTATCAGCGTGCGCTGCCCCCCGACCGGTGGGCGCCCTTCCTGCGCAACCACGACCAGACTCGCGCGCTCACCGCACTCGGCGGCGACACCGCCCGCGCGCGGCTCGCGGCGCAGATCCTGTTCACCCTGCCGGGACTTCCGTTCGTCTACTACGGCGAGGAGATCGGCATGAGCGGCGACAAGCCCGACGAGCGGCTGCGTACGCCGATGCAGTGGACCGCGACATCGTCAGGGTTCACGAGCGGCAAGCCGTGGGAGGCGCCGCAATCCGATTCACAGGCGACCAACGTCGCGCGAGAGAACGCCGATGCAGGCTCGCTGCTCAACGTCTACCGGCGGATGATCCATCTCCGTGCGGCGAACGCCGCGCTCGGCGCCGGTGAGCTGATCCCCGTGACCGCAGGCAGTGACGGGGTGCTGGCCTTCCTGCGCCGCGATGGTAGACACATGGCGCTCGTGCTGGCGAATCTCGCCACGAAGTCGCTGGAGGGAGTGAAGGTCGAGCTGCCCTCCACCATTGGACCGGGTGTGTACGCGAGCAAAGACCTGCTCAGCGGGGGCACGGGCGCGTTTTCGCTCGGCGGTGGCGCGGCGCCCGTTCCGTGGGTGCCCGTGCAGCTCCTCGCGCCGATGCAGATCTACGTGCTGGAGATCACCCGCACTCGCTGACGTGTTGAGCGCAGCGAGGGAACTGCAACTGCCTTGAACAAACCACAGAGGACACAGAGGGCACAGAGAACTGCAACTACACGAACAAGTAGTCGTGCCTCCTGTTCAGTTCTTCCTCTGTGTCCTCTGTGCTCTCTGTGGTCTTTTTCAAGTCGTTCGACCCTAGCGATGATAGCGTCCCGAGCGGCCTCCTCCGCGTGACCCTGCGCCCTCTGCGGTGAATG
>DASSIC010000219.1:0-7331 GCA_035692325.1 Gemmatimonadaceae bacterium
CGAAGAACGGGATGACGGCATCGAGTGATTCCACCACGATGCCGACGTTGTCCATCCGCTTGAGAGTCATGGCGATGACTTATCTAGTGAGTATCGTCGGCCAGGAATCGCTCGACCGTGCGCACGGGTCCTACACCTCGGCAGCGTCGAAGATGATTGCCGCGCAATCAGGCGGGCGAGCGACGAAGCGCGAGCGCCTCATGGTACTCCGCATTGACGACCGCCCGCCCGGTCGACTGGTCACTCGCTGCTCACGAACCGGAGCTCCGCGAGGAGCTCCTCCAGATGCGCGCGTCCACGGCGCGACCACACGTTGTACAGGCAGTCCTGTCCCGGAACGCGCACATAGGCGAGCCAGTTCGGCCCCGCCCCACCGCCCTCCGGTCCGTAGCCGACGCGACTGCCGTCGGCGAACACGCGTCGCTCGGGCCACGCGTCGTAGACGTCGCCAGACCACGCGCGCGCCCCGGTGCCGGCCACGCCGAAGGCGCTCCGCTCGTCGGGCAGGTCATACGCGACGCCCCAGCCACCACCGAAGGACGCCGCACGCGCGCGTGCCTGTGACGCGACCGCGGGGGTGAGGCGTGTCGGAGCGAGGAGCGCGCACCGCGACCGATTCTCCGCCGCCCGCCAGACGGTGAGGTAGACCGGTGGCACCGCACTCGGGGCGAGTCTGGCTGCCGCCCACGGCGCCGGCAGCGCGGCGTCGTCGACGGACGATGGTGGCGGCGGCGACGGCGGAACCGTGGCGGCGGATCGGCAGCCGGCAAGACCGCCGAGCAACGTGGCGAAGAGAAGCTGACGCGCGACGTCGCGCATGTTGGCTGTCAACGTGAACGCTCCATGGCGTGTCCGAGAGCAGTCCAGCCGATCACGCACACGACGGACCACAGGAGGCCATTCAGGAACAGGACGAGATAATCGAGGCCGTGTGACGGCAAAGGTCATCCGCCGTATCACCGAGGTGCCACCTCAGGGCGAGCTGGTCCGAGCAACTGCTGCCGTCCGTCCACGCGAGGCGGGTTGGGTCACGGTGCGCCGGAGCGCGACGCAGAGAGCGGCTCCGAAAGTCGCGAGACCAGCAAGGCCGACGAACGCCCCCCGCGTGCTTCCCGTCGCGTCCTGGAGCAGCCCGACTACGTAAGAGCCAGCGAAGCCGCCGAGATTGCCGATGGAGTTGACGAGGGCGATACCCGCTGCCGCCGCCGTTCCCTTCACGATCGCCGTAGGAATGCACCAGAATGGAGCGAAGAAGCCGGCGACCCCGATGAATACGGCGGCTAACGCGATAACCCGGCCGAGCGGACTTGGGAGCAGCGCGGCACCGAGGCACCCGAGCGCGCTGACCAGGGCACACGCCGCGGCATAACCGAAGCGCTCACCAGATCGATCCGACAGTGCGCCAACCGCGAGCATGACCCCAACTGCGACGAAGGCGATCGCCCCCGTCATGATACCCACTGCCATTGCAGTCGCACCGAGTGCGTCTCGAATGAGGGTCGGCGCCCAGAACGTGTAACTGTAGTTCGTCGTCAGGATGAGAAAGTACAGCAACGCCGACATCCAGATCCCCGGGTGCCTGAGTGCCCTGAGCGCCGAGATGTCGGTCATGCCTGACTTCGGCGCCCGCTCCTCCCTGTCTCGGCGGGCGACCAGCCACACGCGTTCCTCCGGAGTCAGCCACCGCGCGGACTCCGGCCGATCGGGCAGGTAGTGCCAGACGGCCAGTCCAAGCAGGATGGAGGGCAGCCCCTCGAGCAGAAAGAGCCATTGCCAGCCCGCGAGATGGCCGCGGCCGTCCAGGCGCAGGAGTAGCGCGCCCAGTGGGTTCCCGATCGCACTCGAGAGCGGGATGGCAATCATGAAGCGTGAGAGCACCCGCGCGCGCTGTGGTGTTGGGAACCACTCGCTCAAGTAATACACGATGCCGGGAAAGAAACCCGCCTCGGCAACCCCGAGCAGGAAGCGCAGCACGTA
The DNA here is from genome assembly GCA_035692325.1 of Gemmatimonadaceae bacterium. Classification (GTDB taxonomy): domain Bacteria; phylum Gemmatimonadota; class Gemmatimonadetes; order Gemmatimonadales; family Gemmatimonadaceae; genus AG11. Next base: position 1,978 of record DASSIC010000219.1, read on the forward strand.
GAACTGCAGCGGCGTGGTGACGAGCATCATGGCGGCCGCGATGAGTCCCCAGCTCACCATGATTCGCGCAATCCATCGACGGGCCCCGACGCGTGCGAGGATGAGATTGCTCGGCACCTCGAAGATCGCATAGCCAATGAAGAAGATCCCCGCGCCAAGTCCGTAAGCACCGGCGCTGAAGCCGAGATCCCGGTTCATCTGTAACGCGGCGATGCCGACGTTCGCCCGGTCGAGGTAATTGAAGACGTAGAGGACGAACAGGAATGGCAACAAGTGCACGCTCGCGCGACGAAGCGCTGCGGCGGCGAGCGCAGGATCGTCGACGTCGACATGCGGGTAGACCGCGTCGAGAGGGGAGGTGCTAGTGCTAGCGGCGTACACCATGGAATCAGTCGTCGATCGGCTCCTTGCCGGCGATGCCGTCCTTCATCGCCTGGATCTGCTCGGCGGAGTGTCCCTGCCAGTCCAGCACTTCACTCACCACCCGCAGCGGCTGCCGCGAACGATACGACTTCGTGGGATTCCCGGGAAACTTCCGGTCCGTCAGGTTCGGGTCGTCCATGAACTCGCCGGTCGGCGCTACCACATAGATGCGGCCGGGCCCTTCGCCCTTCGCCAGCTCGGCACCCCACGTCGCCGCCTCCAGCGTCTCGCTGAAGTAGATCCATGGCGACTTTCGCGTGGTGTAGTTGGAGGAATAGCCGGGTTGAATCAGGTCGCCGGGCTGCAACGACGCGCGTGTGCCGTGATAGAAGGTGCGTGAGCTGATGTCGGAGAGCATCGCGTATTCTAGTGAAGCGATCGAGAGTGCGCCTGGTGTCGTGTGCCGCTCAGCGGCTGGTGACCTGCTGTGCGAGCGTGCTCGCGTGGCCCGCACCGTCGCGAACCGTCAGCGTCGCCGTGAAGGTGGTCCTGCCCTTCACGTTGATCGTCACCAGGCCGCCGGTTGCCGAGCCGAGCGTCCCGAAGTTCCACTCGTACGCGGTCACGGCGACGTCGTCGGTGGAGCCGCGGCCGTCGAACGTGCACCGGTTGGTGGCGCACGAGACGGTGAAGGCGGGCGTCGGCGCCTGGTCGACGGCGGTGACGGACATCGTCTTCGACGACGCCTGTCCGACGGCATCGGTGACCGTGAGCGTCACGGCGTACGTGCCTCCGCCGAGCGGGTAATTGTGGCTGACGGCGACGACGTCGCTCGCCGACGCGCCGTCGCCGAACGTCCATGCGCGGGTGACGATGCCATGGTCGTCGCTCGAGCCGCTGCCGTCGAAGGAGCACGTGAGTCCCGAGCAGGTGGCCGAGAGCTGCGCCACGGGGGGATAATCGGGTGGCGTGACCGTCACGGATTGCGTCTGCGAGGAGCTCTTGCCGTTGCCGTCCGTCACCGTGAGGGTGACGTCGAACGTGCCGCCTGCGGCATAGGCGTGCGTCGCCGTGACGCCGCTCGCCTGGGTGCCATCGCCGAAGGTCCACGCATACGAGACGATGCCGAGGTCGTCGGTGGACGATGATCCGTCGACGCTGCACTGGAGCGCGGTGCACGACGCGGTGAAGCTGGCCGTCGGCGGATAGCCGCCGACGGAGAGCGTGATCGAGACCTCGCCGCTCTTTCCGACGATCTGCCCCTTGGCATCGGTCACGATGAGCAGGTAGAGGAAGGACGACGAGTAGGGGTAGTCGTGCGAGACGACCGCACCCGTGGTCTCCACGCCATCGCCGAAGCTCCATCGGTACGACAGCGGGCCGTACGCACTGGTCGACGCGGAGGCGTCGAAAACGCAATGGTCATTGGTGCAGGTCACGTTGACCGCGGCGGTGGGCGGCGTGTCCGGCGGCGGAGCGGGGAGCGGATTGGCCGGTCCCCACGCCGCCTGCGTCCCCGCATAGCCCGCGGTCGTGGGGGACCCGTCGGCGTTGATGATCGTGGTACCGTCGCCGCAATAGTCGTCGCAGACATTCCTCGAGTACGGCGACGTGTAGGACAGCTGCGTGCCGTCCGGTGACCAGGCCGGCTCGCGGCTGGCGAGCGACGGGTTGAGCGGTGTCTGGTTCGATCCGTCGGCGTTCATCGTCGCGAGGGTCTGATACGCGCCGAACCGCGTGGTCGCGAACGCGATGCGGGTTCCGTCCGGGGAGACGGCGCCGTCGCCATCGCTCGCCGGGTCCGTCGTCAATCGCGCGAAGCCCGTGCCGTCCGCATTCACGGCGCACACGTCGCTGTTCCCGGCGTCGACCACGCAGGTGAAGACGAGGCGTGTGCCATCGGGGAACCAGTGTGGCTGTCCCGCGTATCCCACCGCGCCCGGCACGCGCACCGTCCCGCTCCCGTCGGCGTTCACGAGATAGAGATCAAGGCCGCCACTGCGCGTGCTGGAGAAGGCGATGCGGCTGCCGTCCGGCGACCAGGCGGGCGCGGTGCCCTGCGTGCCTGCAATCAGGTAGCGGGTGACGCCGGTGCGCAGGTCGGTGACGTAGATCGTGGTGTCGTTGTCCATCGCGATCTGGGTCCCGTCGGGTGACCAGCTCGGGTGCAGGACGACGTCCTCGTACGAGAATGCGGGGTCGAGGGGAAACTCGATCACGCTGCCGTCCGGGTACTGGGCGGCAATCCGGCACGAGACGCCGCCGCTCGAGCCGCCGAATCCGCAGAGCGTCGTCGCGATGGCGCCGGATGAGGAAGGGACGACCGTCGATCGGCGTGCCGGGGCGAGGCCCCTGGATGGCTCGACCGTGTCGGTGAGGTTGCAGGCGGCGAGAAGACTCGTCGCCGCGAGCAGGAGGGCGCGGCGCATGGGCGGAGATTCCGGAGGTGGCGGCCGGGAGGCGGCCGCGACGGCCGCATGGCCGCTATCGGATCTGGCGCGAAACCGGGGGAAATCCGGACACCGGCGCGCGAGGCCGATGCGCCCGATGTCTCAGCGGCGAGTACTAGATCGATTGAGCGTCGCTCGTGCGACCTTCGGCCGCATCCCCAGTCCCACAATCGCGCCGCCGACCAACCCACCGAAGTGCGCCCAGTTGTCGATATGCGGACTCAGCGCGCCCATGACGATGATGTACGCCGCCCAGCCCGCGAGCACGAGGCCGATCTCCTTGTCGCGCACGTGATACACGCGCCGGTACTTGTAGAGGATCAGCACCACCGCGCCCATCAGACCGCAGATTGCACCCGACGCGCCGACCGACGGGCCCGGACCCGTGAGCACGCTCGCGACCGAGCCGGCGAGCCCGCTGCCGACGTAGAGCACAAGCACGCGCCACGCACCCAGCGCGTGCTCGCCCGCCATGCCGAGGATGTACAGCGCGACGCAGTTGCCGAGCAGATGATCGAAGCTCCCGTGCAGCAGCGTGGCGCTCAGCATGCGCCAGTACTCGCCCTCGAGCACGCGACTCCGCACGAGCGCACCGGCGTCGACGATGCCCGCCTCCGACCGAAGCGCGCCGTTGCTCAGCTGCCAGACGAACACGCCGACGAGCAGCACGAGAATGGCGAGCGTCGCCGGCGGCGCGTAGCTCATCCCCCGCTCGAAGTCGACCAGCCCCGCCGAGCCCTCGGCGAGCATGTCGCTCGTGACGACGAGGGGCTCCTCGTCGAGCGGGCGGATCCGGCCGGGCTGACTCAGCGCCGCTCTCCCGTATCGAGCATGACGCCGATCGCCACGGCGATGCGACGATCGAAGGCGCGCGCGCGATCGGCGGTGAGGTCGAGCGCGTAGCGGTCGAGGATCGTCATCTTGCGGCGGAACTCGCCGAGCACGGTGTCGCTGCCGGCGCGCTGGAAGATGAAGTTCGTCCGCAGCAGCCCCATGAACGGCACCACCCGGCGCACGAGCGAGAGGATGATCGAATCCTCACGCGCCACCCACACGACCCGGCCCATCGGGTCGAGGATGTCCCACTTCCGGCGAATGAGATTGAACAGGTAGTTCTTGCGCAGCTGCGCCAGCACGGTGCCGTCGGCGCCGAGCACGGTGAACGTCGCGTTGATGAAGTGGAGCTTCTGATCCTGGAGCACCTCGAGCACGCACGTCTGCTTGTCTTCGCCAGTATAGAACGAGACGTGGCGCTTCTTGCTCAGCTTCATCCCCGTGATCATGAGCACGGGAAGGAAGCCGATGATGCCGATGATGGAGACGACGTTCGAGAGCGGGCCGCGGCCGAGCGATTCGGCGACCGAGATCAGCGTGAACATCCATCCGAAGCCGGCGGCGAACGACCCGAACACCGCGACGATGTTGCGGAGGAAGTGCGCGGGCCGCTCGACGAAGAGGATCGGCGTGCCGGCGTCGTCGGTGACGGTGTAGCGCTCGTTGATGCGGAGCGCCTGCTGGCGCAGCAGGAAGACGTCGCGCCCGAAGATCGGATCGGCGTCCGACTCGGGGGTGAGCGAGGGCGCGGGAGCCGGGCTGCCGGCGCGGACGCGCACCGAGCCGCCGCACCCCGGGCACTTCACCAGGCGTCCCGAAAACTCGTCCTTCAGCGAGAACGACTTGCTGCACGCGCACGTGACCGTCACCGGCATCGCTGGCTCCTTGGTGGGAGGGCCGCTGGCCGAAGGTGCTCGGGTGGCGGGCAGAGCTAAGACGCAGACTCGCCGGCCTGCGTCACTGCGGAGCGCGCATTCTGGTGAACGGGGCGAAGGCGCGCCATACTCCACGCATGAACATGAGAGCGTTCCTCATCGCGATGCTCGTGTGCACGAGTGTCCACCTGCCCGCACAGTCGACATCCACGCTGCCGCGCAGCACCCCCGAGCGGCAGGGGATTCCGTCGCGCGCGATCCTGTCCTTCGTGCAGGCGGCCGATTCCTCGATCGACGCCATTCACAGCGTCATGATCGTGCGCCATGGCAAGGTCGTCGCCGAAGGGTGGTGGGCGCCGAACGACGCCCGCACTCCGCACGTGCTGTATTCGCTGAGCAAGAGCTTCACCTCCACGGCTGTAGGGCTGGCGGTCGCCGAGGGGAAGCTGTCGGTGGATGCGCCGGTGCTGTCGTTCTTTCCAGGCGATGCTCCCGCGGCACCGTCCGCGAACCTGCGCGCGCTGCGCGTGCGCGACCTGCTGCGCATGAGCACCGGACAGATCTCCGAAGCAGCGGTCGGCTTCGTCCCCGACTCCACTCTTGCTCCGGGCACGTGGGTGCAGCGCTTCCTCGCGCACCCAGTCCCGTACAAGCCCGGCACGCACTTCCTCTACAACTCGCCGGCGACGTACATGCTGTCGGCGATCGTGCAGAAGGCGACGGGGCAGACACGGCGACAGCCTCACGCTCGGCGGCCGGTACAACGTGTCGTTCTTCCCGGCGACGCTCGCGCGACTGGAGGGCGTGGCGACGCCGGTACGCTAGGTCAGAC
>DASSIC010000220.1:0-6158 GCA_035692325.1 Gemmatimonadaceae bacterium
TCGAGGAGCAGCTCGATGGCGAGGTGGAGCTGCTCTGGACGACGGCCGAGGTGCGACAGGATCGCCCATCGGTGAAGGACGAGGTGAGCACGGTGCTCTGGTACCTCGAGACCCGGCTCATCGACGCCAGCACCGCGGCGCACGACGCCCTCGTTCGCGCCTTCGAGGACGAGTTCTCGCAGTCGGCATCGGCCGTGACCGACGCGACGCCGATCCGGCTCGGCAACTGGGTCGGCGGCGATCGCGACGGCAATCCGTTCGTCACCCCCGACGTCACTATCGCGACCGCTCGACGTGCCAGTCACGCGATCCTCGGTCGCTATCGCGATGCGGTCAACGGACTTGTAGATCGGCTTTCGCTCTCGGCGCACATCGCGCCGCCCACCGATGCACTCGTGCGCTCGCTCGAGACCGACCGCGAGCTGCTGCCGGCGGTGTGGGAGGCCAACCGTCGTCGCAACGCCGACGAGCCGCTGCGCCTCAAGCTCACGTACGTCGCCGCGCGGCTCGAGGCGGCCCGACGCCTGGTGGCGTCGCGCGATGCGGGACGCCCGGAGCGTGAGCCGGCAGCGTACATGGAGGCGGCAGCGCTCATTCAGGATCTGGAGCTCGTGCGCGACTGCCTGCTCGCCGCCGGCGCCCGCCACGCCTGTCGCACGACGATCGATCCGCTGCTCGCCACCGTACGCGCCCACGGGCTGCACGGCTTCCTGCTCGATGTGCGCGATCATTCCGACGTGCATCGTGCCGCGCTGGACGACATCACCACGCGCATCGGCGCTCCGTCACTTGCCGGTGACGCGCTGCGTGCCGAGTTGCTCGGCCGCCGCCCGCTCGTGGGTGGGCGGGCGCCCCTGGCCGAGGAGACACAGAAGGTGCTCGACACCTTCCGCGCCGTGCGCACGATCCAGGAGGAGCTGGGGCAGGCGGCGGCCAGCACGTACATCGTCTCCATGACGCGCGATGGCGACGACCTGCTGCGGGTGCTGCTCTTCGCCCGCGAGACCGGGCTGGCCGACCTCGCCGCCGATCCGCCGGTCTCGCGCCTCGACGTCGTTCCGCTGTTCGAGACCCTCGACGACCTGTCGCGCGCGCCTGACGTGATGCGCGCACTGCTGGCCGATCCGGTCTACGCACGCCAGCTCGCGGCGCGCGGCAACCGGCAGGAAGTCATGATCGGCTACTCGGACTCGGGAAAGGACGCCGGCATCCTCGCGTCGTCGTGGGCGCTGTATCGCGGGCAGGAGGCGCTCGCGTCGCTCTTTCGCGAGCACGGCATCGCGCTGCGACTGTTCCACGGGCGAGGCGGCAGTGTAGGGCGCGGCGGCGGTTCGCCGGTGTACCGCGCGCTCGCGGCGCTCCCACCCGACACCGTCGACGGACAGCTCAAGATCACCGAGCAGGGCGAGATCATCTCCCAGCAGTTCGGGCTCCTGCCCATCGCCGAGCGCACGATGGAGGTGACGCTGGCGGGCGTGCTGTTGCATGAGTTCACCGACTGGCGCGATGCGGTACCGTCGGCGGAGGTGGACTCGTTCTCGGCGCGAATGACGGAGCTGGCCGAGCGATCGCTCGAGGTCTACCGCGAGCTGGTGCACGAGGGCGACGCACTGTTCACCCTCTTCAGAACGGCGACGCCGATCGCCGAGCTGGCCGACGCGCGCTTCGGCTCGCGTCCGGCGTATCGTCCAGGCGCGGCACCCGGCATCGAGGGGATTCGCGCCATCCCGTGGGGCTTCGGCTGGACGCAGATCCGCCTGATGCTCACCGGCTGGCTCGGCGCCGGCACCGCGCTCGCCGATGCCGTGTCGACCGCCGAGGGCCTCTCGGCGATGCGCCGCATGGCGAGCGCGTGGCCCTTCTTCGACGACCTGCTCGGCAAGATCGAGATGGTGTGCGCGAAGACCGATCTCGAGATCGCCCGCCTCTACGTCACGCAGCTCGGTGGCGACCTCACGCTGCTCGCGCGGCTCGAGGACGAATATCGGCGCACGGTGGACGCCGTGCTCCGGATTCGCGAGCGCGAGCATCTCGCCGGCGACGTCCCCGTGCTCCAGTCCGCGATCGGACTGCGGAATCCGTACGTCGATCCGCTCTCGCTGCTCCAGGTGTCGCTGCTCGAGCGCAAGCGCGCCAGCAAGTCGCCGGAAGAAGAGGAGCGCATCGAGGAGGTGCTCGCGACGACGCTCAGCGGGATCGCGCAGGGACTGAGAAATACGGGATGACGGGAGGACAGGAGGACGGGAAGACCGAAAATCGGTCGCTCGCTGTTGGCCTCGTCGGATACGGTCTCGGCGGGTCGGCGTTTCACGCGCCGCTCATCGCGGCCACGCCGGGGCTGCGTCTCGCCGCCGTCGTGACGCATGATCCCGATCGCGCGGCGCGGGTGAAGTCGCGCTATCCGGACGCTCGCGTCGTGCCCGACGTCGACGCGCTTTGGGCGATGCGCGGAGGGCTGGATCTCGTCGTCGTCAGCGCTCCCAACGTCACCCATGTGCCGTACGCGCGCGCCGCGCTGAGTGCAGGGCTGCACGTCGTCGTCGACAAGCCCTTCGCGCCGACGGCGGCCGAGGCGCGCGAGATCGGCGGGCTCGCCGATGGTGTCTCGCGCCTCGCGATTCCATTCCAGAATCGGCGCTGGGATGGCGACTTCCTCACCGTGCGACGGCTGCTGCGCGACGATGCGCTTGGCGACATCCACCGCTTCGAGTCGCGATTCGAGCGGCTGCGCCCGACGGTGAAGCCAGGATGGGCATCGCCGGGCGCTGCCGAGCGTGCAGAGGGAATCGTCTACGACATCGGCAGCCATCTGATCGACCAGGCGCTCACCCTGTTCGGGCCTGTCGCCGAGGTGTACGCCGAGCTGCATCGCCGGCATCCGCAGGTCGTCGTCGAGGACGAGGCGTTCATCTCGCTCGTGCACGAGGGCGGCGTGACCTCGCACCTGCACATGAGCGCCGCGGCCGCGCAGCCCGGTGCGCGCATGAGCGTGTGGGGCTCTCGCGCGGCGTTCGTGAAGCACGGCCTCGATGGGCAGGAAGCGGCGCTGCGTGCGGGTGGAATTCCAGGCTCGACCGGCTGGGGCGCCGAACCTCGCGAGCTGTGGGGCACACTCGGCGCCGGAGAGGCCCTGCAGCGTCACCAGACCGAGACGGGCACGTATCACGCGTTCTATGCGGGAGTGGAACGTGCGATACGAGACGGCTCGCCTCCGCCAGTCACCATTGGGGACGCCATCGCCTATCTCGACGTGATCGAGGCGGCGCATCGATCCGCTCGAGAGCGGCGAGTCGTGTCCTTAGGGTGAGCTGCGGTTTTGATTGCGACGGAAGGCGGCAACGGCCTTGAGCAGACCACAGAGGAAAACGAGGGCAGAGAGAACGGCAACTGCCTGAACAAACCACAGAGGAAAACGAGGCCACAGAGAACTGCAACGGCAAGAACAAGGAGTTGCTCTTCCTCTTCAGTTCCTCTGTGCCCTCTGTGTCCTCTGTGGTCTTTTCAAGCCGTTCGACCGCAGCGACGGTGGCATCCCGAGCGGCCGTCCTCCGCAGCTCAACTGGTTCCAATGACTCGCACTGATGACTGATCTCGACACCGTCGCCCGTCAGGCACTGCTCGCCAGCGACTTCCATCCCGACCTCGAGGCCGCGGCGCGGCGAGAGGTCGATGCGCTGCGCGGTGGCGCCGAGCCCCCGGATGCGCGCGACCTGCGCGATCTGCTCTGGAGCTCGATCGACAACACCGAGTCGAAGGACCTCGACCAGATCGAGTTCACCGAGGCGCTTCCCGACGGCGGAATCCGTCTGCGTGTCGCGATCGCCGACGTCGACGTGTTCGTGCCGAAGGGCTCGGCGCTGGACACGTATGCCGCGGCGAACGCGACGTCCGTGTACACCGGCGTGAGCGTCTATCCGATGCTACCCCGGGAGATCTCGGAGAACCGCAGCTCGCTGCTCGAGGGAGCCGATCGGCTGGCCGTCGTCGTACAGCTCGACCTGGCGAAGGACGGCACCGTCGGCGCTCGCGAGGTCTATCGGGCGCGCGTGCGCAATCAGGCGAAGCTGGCGTACGACAGCCTCGGCGGATGGCTCGAGGGACGCGGCCCCGTGCCGTCTGTCGTCGCATCGATGTCCGGGCTCGAGGAGCAGCTCTGGCTCCAGGACCGCGCCGCCAGCCTGCTGAAAGGCCTGCGCGAGAAGGCGGGCGCGCTGGAGTTCGAGACCGTCGAAGCACGCGCGGTCGGCCAGAACGGAAAAGTCCAGTCGATCACCGTGACGCGAAAGAATCGCGCGCGCGACCTGATCGAGGATTTCATGATCGCCGCCAACGTCGCCATCGCGCGCTACCTTGCCGACGAAGGTCGTTCGGCGATTCGCCGCGTCGTGCACGCGCCGAAGCGGTGGGAGCGCATCGTCGCCATCGCCGCCACCTTCGGCATCACCCTCCCGGAGGTGCCGGATCCTCGCGCGCTGGCGGGTTTTCTCGCGGCGCGCCGCGCCGCCGATCCACTGCGCTTTCCGGATCTGTCACTCAGCACCGTGAAGCTGCTTGGCCCAGGCGAGTACGTGCTCGATCTGCCGGGTCCGACGGACGATCAGGGACACTTCGGCCTGGCGGCGAACGACTATTCGCACGCGACGGCGCCGAATCGGCGCTACGCCGACCTCGTGACCCAGCGCCTGGTGAAGGCTGCCGTGGCTGGTGTGCCGGCCCCGTATACCAACGACGAGCTGGCCGTGATCGCCGCGAAGTGCACCGAGCGCGAGAACGCGGCCAACCGGGTCGAGCGCATCGCGCGCAAGGCGGCCGCTGCCCTGCTGCTCGAGCATCGCATCGGCAGCGTGTTCGACGCCATCGTCACCGGCGTGAACAAGGACGGCACCTACGTGCGCCTGCTCTCCCCGCCGGCCGAGGGCCGGGTGATCCGCGGCGAGGCGGGGATGGACGTCGGTGAGCGGGTGCGGGTGAAGCTCGTAGCGACGGACGCGGCCCGCGGCTTCATCGATTTCGCCGGCATCACGGCGTCCGCCACTTCGCCCCATCCGCCGCAATGAGCTGATCGGCTTCCTTCGGCCCCCAGCTTCCGGCGGGATACGTCGGCATCGGCGCGGGCGGATGCGCCTCCCAGTAGCAGAGCAGGGGATCGATGATCTTCCAGGCCGCCTCCACCTCGTCGCTGCGCAGGAACAGCGTCATCTCGCCGATCATCACGTCGAGCAGGAGCGTCTCATACGCCGGTGCCGCCGTTTCGCCGAATGCTTCGGCATAGCTGAAGTCCATCTCCACCGGCCCCACCTCCACGTGCTGGGTCATCGCCACCGCGGCGCCCGGCACCTTCACCTCGAAGCTCAGCGAGATCCCCTCGTTCGGCTGCACGCGCATCACCAGCGTGTTCGGCTGCAGCGGCTCGTGCCCTTCCGCGCCGCCGAACATCAGGTGCGGCGGCTCGTGGAACTGCACGGCGATCTCGGAGACGCGCGTGCCGAGGCGCTTGCCGCTGCGCAGGTAGAAGGGCACCCCCTGCCATCGCCAGTTGTCGATGTAGAAGCGCGCCGCGGCGAACGTCGGCGTGACCGACTCCTTGGCCACGTCGGGCTCCTCACGGTAACCCGGCACCGGCTTCGTGCGCATCGTGCCCGCGGCGTACTGGGCGCGCACCGCACTCGTGGGAATCGACTCCGGGGTGAACCACCGGATGGACTTGAGCACCTTCACCTTCTCGTCGCGCACCGCATTGGCCGTCATCGACGGCGGCGGCTCCATCGCCGTCAGCGCGAGGAGCTGGAGCAGGTGGTTCTGGAACATGTCCCGCACCACACCAGCTTCCTCGTAGTACTTGCCGCGTGCTTCCACGCCGACCTCCTCGGCCGCCGTGATCTGCACGTGCGAGATGTGCGCGCGGTTCCAGAGGGGCTCGAAGATGGAGTTGGCGAACCGGAACACGAGGACGTTCTGGACCGTCTCCTTCCCCAGATAGTGATCGATCCGGTAGAGCTGGTGCTCGGCGAACAGCGAGAGCACGAGGTCGTTCAGCTGCTTCGCCGTGTCGAGGCTGTGACCGAACGGCTTCTCCACCACGACGCGCGCCCACGGCCGCTCCTTCGGATTCTCGTGGCGGGGAACGAGACCGCTCGTCGACAGATGCCGGACGATGG
>DASSIC010000221.1:0-10178 GCA_035692325.1 Gemmatimonadaceae bacterium
GGCGCGCCAGTAGAGGGCGTCGGCCGCGTACGTCGACGACGGATACCGTTGCGTGATCTGACCGAACAGCGCGGCAGCCCGCCGATACTCGCCGCGGTTGAGCGTCTCGCGCGCCTCGCGATAGAGCGAGTCGGCCGGGTCGGCCTCGGCCCACGGGGCCGGCGGCTCCTCGGCGAAGGTCCGCGCGCCGCTGGCGACGTCCTGCGCGACGCTGATCTGCGTGGCGATGGCGTGCGTCACGCCGACGGGCTGGATGAAGAGGGTCGGGAGCGCGAGCGCTCCGGCGAGCACGAGTTGGCGTACGAACATGTGATGGTTCCTCAGTCGTCTGACGCGATGGTCGCGTCGGCGGCGCCGGCTGGCACCGCGGTTCGGATGCGCGGCAGGAGATCGCGGTCGCGAAGCGCACGGTCGATGAGCGCGCGGTCGGTGGAGTCGAGCGGCGTTCCGGACAGCCGCACGATCTGCACGAGCACGAGCTCGATGTCGTTCAACAAGGGACGAAGCTGCGCATCGGATCCGGCGGGCGAATCGATGAGCAGCCGGGTGCTGCCGAGCACTTCGCGAGCCCAGCCGCCGAGCTGTCGCGCGGCCGCGTCGTTGCGAGTGCCCGCTCCGCCAGCACGGTAGGCGGTGAGCAGTGCCTCGGCCTGGGTCAGCGTCTGCACGGCGGCGAGGCGATACAGATCCGAGCGCGCCGTCGAGTCGACCGTCGGCGCTGGCTCGGCGCGACGCGCCACGACGGTCGGAGAAGACGCCGATCGCAGGCCGGACTGCACGATGACGAAGCGATCGAGCGCCACGCCGACGAGCAGCGTGGCGGCGATCGTCACGGGCATCACCCAACGTGTACGACGCAACGGACGGACGCCGGTGATACGATCCGTCGCCGCTGCCGCGGCGCTGCGCTGAGCAGCGTGGATGCCCGCCCAAATCGTCTCCACCGGCGTAGTGCCCGGTGCGTTCAATGAAGGGGCGGCGCGCCGCAGCCACGCCTCGAACGCCGGATCGGCGGGCGGTACAGCCTGCACATCCGGGTCGCCGAAATCGTAGACCGTCTCGAACCGGTCGCGCGCGTCATCGATCATGACTTCCACTCCTGTTCGTATCCGGCCAGCGCGATGCGGAGCTTCGCCCGCGCGCGCGAGAGCTGCGCCTTCGAGGTGCCAGCCGAGATGCCCAGCGCAGCACCGATCTCGTCGTGCGTCAGTCCTTCTGAGTCGTGCATCAGGAACACGGCGCGGCATCCCTCGGGCAGGGCGTTCACCGCATCCATCAACCGGTCGCGCAGCAGCGGATCGTGTGATGGCCCCGTTCGCGCGATCGTGAGTGCTTCGTCGAGGGGCGCCTCGCGCGCCCGCTGCCGCTTGCGTCGCTTCAGCTCGTTCAGGGTCACGGACACCGCGATCGTGTGTAGCCACGTGCCGAAGGCGCAGTCGCCGCGATAGCCGTCGAGGCCCGCGAAGGCGCGTACGAACGTGTCCTGCGTGAGATCGCGAGCCATGTCTTCCCTGCCGGAGAGACGGTATGTGAGTCGGTACACGCGGTCCACGTGCGCGTCGTACAGCGCACGGTGGGCGGAGGGATCGCCACGGCGGGCGCTCTCGACCAGAGCATGCTGGCCGTCGAGCGCGAGAAGTCGGGTGGGGGGAAGCGAGCTCTCCGTCTCCATGCGTGCCCCTGTGACAACGCGATCGCGGAAACCGTTGCGCGTCGAATTCCGTAAGGGCGGACGTGTCGACAACGAGTTCGCGCGCGCTGCCAACCCGTGAGCCGATTCGGGTGTCGAAAGGGTGAACCCAACCAACCCACCATGCGCTTCCGTATGTCTCGTCGGCTCGCGCCGGCTGCCGTTTCGCTGGCCGTTGCCGCCCTGGCGCTTCCCGCCACCGTGTTTGCGCAGACCCCGGTGACGTCGCCATCCGCGGCACCCGTGGGCATGTCCTCAACTGATCCACGCCCTTCTGTCGCGGCGACGCTGCGTCGCGATCCCATCTCGATCGACGGCAAGCTCACCGAGGGCGCCTGGAGCACCGCGACGCCGATCACGGAGCTGCATCAGCAGATGCCCGACGAGGGCAAGGCCCCCACGCAGCGCACCGAGCTGCGCATCATGTTCGACGCGAACGCCCTCTACGTCGGCGCCCGGATGTACGACACGGCCGGCCCGGCCGGCGTGCGCAAGCTGCTCGTGCGGCGCGATCAGCTGCTCGACGACAATGCGTCGGACAAGATCGCGCTCGTCCTCGATCCGTATCACGATCGCCAGACGCGCGTCTGGTTCGAGCTGAATCCGCTCGGCGTGAAGGGCGATCACCTCAACGGCGACGCGTCGTTCGATCCGGTGTGGGAGGGCGCGGCGAACATCGACTCGCTTGGCTGGACGGCGGAATTCCGCATTCCGCTCTCGCAGCTGCGCTTCCCGCGCGATTCGGTGCAGACCTGGGGGTTCCAGATCTGGCGGACGATCGCGCGCCGAAACGAGAACGACATGTGGGCATTCTGGCGAAACAACGAAAGCGGCGGCCCCGGATATTTCGGCACGATCACCGGGCTCGAGCTGGCCCAACAGCCGCGCCAGCTGGAGCTGCTGCCCTACGTCGTCACGAAGAGCAAGTTCGCACTTCCCGCTTCCGGTGATCCCTTCCGTCACAAGCAGGAGATGACATCGCGCGTTGGCGGCGATCTGAAGTACAACATCACCTCCAACTTCACCCTCGACGCCACGGTCAACCCCGACTTCGGGCAGGTGGAAGTCGATCCTGCCGTGGTGAACCTCTCCGACTTCGAGACGACCTTCCAGGAGAAGCGCCCCTTCTTCGTCGCGAACTCCTCGGCGTTCTCGTTCGGCGGGTTGAACTGTTTCTTCTGCAGCAACGTGTCCAGCCTCAACGTGTTCTACTCACGCCGCATCGGCCGGGCGCCGCAGCTCGGCGGCTTCGCGCAGTCACAGGCCGCCTATGCGGACGTCCCTGACGCGTCGACCATCCTTGGCGCGGCGAAGGTCACCGGACGCAGCGCGGGCGGACTGCAGGTCGCCATGCTCGAGGCGCTGACCAATCATGTGACGGCGCGCTACGTGGATACCCCGGGGGCGCCGATCCTCGAGCGCGAGGTGGAGCCCCGCACGAACTACTTCGTCGGGCGCGTGCGGCAGGATCTGCGCAAGGGGGACACGCGTGTGGGGATGATCACCACGCTCACGAATCGCTTCATGAGCGACTCGGTGGAGCGCAGCCGCCTGCGCTCCGGCGCGCAGCTCGTCGGCACCGACATCCTGCACTACTGGTCCAAGCGCACCTACTCGTTCTGGGGGCAGCTCGCCGTATCCAACGTGTTGGGCGATACCGCAGCGCTGCGCCGGACGCAGCTCACGAGCGCGCACTACTTCCAGCGTCCCGATCGCAAGGCGACGAGCGATGGACTGTTCAACATTGCCTACGATCCGACGCGGACGTCGCTTCAGGGCTACGGGTTCTACGCGCGTCTCGCCAAGGAGAGCGGTGACTGGCTCTGGGAGACGGCGCAGAACTGGCGCAGCCCCGGCTTCGAGGTGAACGACATCGCCGCGCTCGGTCGCACCGACTACAAGTGGATGCAGGCCAGCGTCCTGCGGCAGTGGACGAAGCCCGGAACGTGGTACCGCAACGCGGCAGCGATCGTCGGTGGCCAGCAGCAGTTCAACTATGACGGCGACCGGACCGATCTGCAGGAAGAGATCTTCGGACAGGTCACCTTCCCGAACTACATCTCTGCGAGCGGCTTCATCATCAACCGTCCGCCCGCCTACGATGCGCTGCGGACGCGCGGTGGCGTGGTGGTGAAGAACTCCGGATACAACGTCGTCTCCGGTTCCCTCAATGGTGATTCCCGCAAGCGCGTGACCTGGGACGGTGGCTTCGACTATGGCAAGGGGATCGCCGACGACAGCTGGACCGGGGACCTGTACGGCACCCTGATCATCAAGCCGCGCGAGAACCTGCGTCTCAGCTTTGGGCCGCAGTACTCACGCAACACCGATCCGCAGCAGTTCCTCACGAACATCACCGACGCGACGGCGACGGCGTTCGGCGGTATCCGCAGCGTCTTCGGGACGATCGAACAGACCAGTCTCTCGATGAATACCCGGATCAACGCGACCTTCTCGCCGACGCTGACCCTCGAGCTGTTCGCGCAGCCCTTCCTCGCCAGCGGCCACTACACGAATCCCAAGGAGTACAGGGCGCCGAGAACGAATGACGTCAACGTCTACGGACGCGACATCGGCACGGTCGTCGAGGAACGCGACGCGAACGGCGTGCTCCAGCGCTTCCGGATCGATCCGGACGCTGCCGGGCCGGCCGCCGAGTTCACGGTGGACAACCCCGACTTCAACATCCGGTCGCTGCGCGGCACCGCGGTCGTGCGCTGGGAATACAAGCCGGGTTCGACGCTGTTCTTCGTCTGGACCCAGGAGCGCTCCGGCTCCGATGCCTTCGGCGACTTCGACTTCAGTCGCGACCGATCCGCCCTCTTCCGCGACCGCCCGGTCAACGTGTTCCAGATCAAGGCCAGCTACTGGATGGGGATCTGAAGAGGGGAGAACGGGAAGACGGGAGACAGGAAGACGGGAGACGGGAAGACGGGAGACGGGAAGACAGGAGCGGCGAAGGGCACACCGACGTGAGTCCGGTGTGCCCTTTCCGTCATTCCGTCATTCCGTCATCCCGTCATCCCGTCATCCGCATCACTGACAGGCCGGCTCGCCCTCGCTCGCGGACGGCACGATGGTGTTCACCGTGTTGATGGCGATGCCGCAGGTGAAGTTGAGGATCTGCGAGTGCGTCACCGTCGCGGTCCAGTAGCCGCGACCGACGACGATCGCCGGCGTGCTGACGCTGAGCGACGGCTTGAACCGCAGCTTCGTCGTGTCGATGTAGGGCAGGTAGTACACCGAGTCGGCGAAGAACGACTCCTCCGCGACCACGAGATTGCGGAGATCGGACTTCATCGCCGCCGTGTACGCCTTCGTCTTGGAATTGGCGAACTTCGGGATGGCGATCGCGGCGAGAATGCCGATGATCACCACCACGATGAGAAGCTCGATCAGGGTGAAACCCTTCCGAGTGTCGCGCATGGAAAGGATCCGGTCAGGAGGAGTGTCTTCGCGCGCAGGCTGGAGAGCGCGCCGAAGTGGCGAGGTTTGCCGACCGTTGTAAAGCAGTGCCGATGCCACAGAAGCGTGGCGTCCCAACAATCGTGTAAGTCGTTGAGGCATAGGCATTTGCAGGATTGACTGTGCGTGATGCAATTCGACCCGGCCGCGTTTTGCCACCGCGTCCTGCACGAAAGCGCGGAAATCTGCGAGAGCGCCGCGCGGCAATTGGCAATGGAACGCGTGCGAGCGCAAGGGATCGGCGCGGCGCCGAGCGGGACGCACGCACATGATGACGAGTGCTCGCCGCCATCCGCTCCGCCGCCGTCCTGGGCATCGACGCGTACGACGTCACCGTGGAGGTCGACGTCGCGCTGGGGTTGCCGCAGTGGATGATCGTTGGCCTGCCGGCCAGCGCGGTGAAGGAGAGTCGCGAGCGCGTCGGCGCCGCCCTGGTGAATGCGGGCTTCGTCATGCCACCCCGCCGCGTGACCGTCAACCTCGCGCCCGCCGACGTGAAGAAGGAGGGCACTGCCTTCGACCTGCCCATCGCGCTCGGTCTCCTCGTCGGCACGGGCGTCCTCGATCCCGCCTCGCTCGCGTCGTGCGTCGTCGTGGGAGAACTGGGCCTCGACGGCACGGTCCGTCCCGTTCGTGGCGCGCTGTCGATCGCCCGTCGCGTCGCTGCAGTCACGTCGGGCGCTGCGCCCACGCTCGTGCTGCCCGCTGCCAACGTGGCCGAGGCAGCACTCGTGCACGGGCTCTCGCTGTCGGCGCCAGGATCGCTGGCCGAGCTGGTGGAGTGGCTGCAGGCGGGGGTGCTCCCCCTTCCACGGACACGACGGGCCGACACGACGCCCGACGATTCGGTCGACCTCTCCGACGTCGCCGGGCAGCAGAGCGCGAAGCGCGCCCTCGCCATTGCTGCTGCCGGGTCGCACGGAATCTTGCTCATCGGTCCGCCCGGGGCGGGCAAGACCATGCTGGCGAGGCGCCTTCCCACCATTCTGCCGGCGCTCACGAACGTGGAAGCGCTAGAGGTGACGGCTGTACACTCCGTGGCGGGCGTGCTCGACCCAGCAACCGGCGTCGTCGCCCGACGTCCCTTCCGCGCTCCGCATCACTCAATCTCCACGGCAGGGCTCGTCGGGGGTGGCTCTCCACCGCGCCCCGGCGAGGTGAGCCTCGCGCATCACGGCGTGCTCTTTCTCGACGAGCTGCTCGAGTTTCCGCGCACCGTCCTCGAGTCGCTTCGGCAGCCGATGGAAGAGGGGCACGTCACGATCGCTCGCGCGCATTCGTCGTTGCGCTTCCCGGCGCGGTTCGCGCTCGCCGCGGCCATGAACCCCTGTCCCTGCGGGCACGCCGGCGATCCGACGCATCCCTGCATCTGCCCGGCGGCGGACGTGCTGCGCTACCGCGCCCGTCTTTCCGGGCCGCTCGCCGATCGGATCGATCTGCATGTGCCGGTGCCGGCGGTGCCGCTGGCCGAACTGGCCACGCGCGGGGGCGAGCGTTCTCCCGACGTGCGGGCGCGCGTCGAGTCGGCGCGCGCCCGCCAGCATGCGCGGTACGCTGGTGAGGGCTGCAACGCCCGCGCACCCGGCCGCTGGTTGGAGACGCATGGCGGCATGGAGACGTCTGCCCGGCAGCTGCTCTCCACCGCCGGGGAGCGTCTGCATCTCTCGGCGCGCGCGTTCCATCGCGTGCTTCGCGTCGCCCGCACCATCGCCGACGTCGAAGGGGAGCGCATGGTGGGGACGGCCCACATGGCGGAAGCGCTGGCCTACCGCCCTCGCGTCCCGGACGCCTCGATCGTCGCGAGCATGACGGCGTGACGCGGCTGGCGACGACTGCCCCCGCCGCGGTGAGGCAGATAGCTTCACTCCATGGCTCACGATGCATCGTCCGCCGCGCAGAAGGAGCGCGCGCTCGCCGCCTGGCTCGCGGGGCGCGGGCGCGTCGCCATCGGCTTCAGCGGCGGTGTCGACTCGGCGTACCTCGCGGTCGTCGCGCGAAACACCCTGGGTACAGACGGTGTGCTCGCGATCATCGGACGCAGCGCGTCGTACCCGGCGGCGCAGTGGGCCGCGGCGCGGCGCGTCGCCGACGAGTTCGAGGTGCCGGTGCTGGAGCTCGACACCGAGGAGCTCGCCGATCCGCGCTACGCGGCCAATCCGTCCAACCGCTGTTACTTCTGCAAGACGGAGCTGTGGGGCAAGCTCGTACCGGTCGCGCGGGCACGCGGCTTCGGCGTCGTCGTCGACGGCACGAATGCCGACGACCTGGGTGACTACCGCCCCGGCGCGAAGGCGGCGCGCGAGAATGACGTCCTGAGCCCCCTCGCCGAGCTCGGGTTCACCAAGGACGACATCCGCGAGCGCTCGCGCGCCCTCGGACTCCCGACATGGCGGCAGCCCTCGTCGCCGTGCCTGTCGTCGCGGCTTCCGTACGGCACGAGCGTGACGGTCGAGCGCCTGGCACAGGTGGAACGTGCGGAAGCAGCGCTCCGCGAGCTTGGGATCGAGGGCGATCTTCGCGTGCGCTTCCATGGTGACCTGGCGCGTCTCGAGCTCGCGCCGGACGCGGTGGCGCAGTGGCTCTCGCCCGAGCGTGCGAGCGCGATCCTGCACGCGGTGCGTGAGGCGGGCTTCGAGCGCGTGGCGCTCGACCTGTGTGGCTTCCGTTCCGGATCGCTGAACATCTTGCATGGCGTGACCGCAGCGTGAGCACTGCTTCGAATGTCGACGGCGGCGACGCGAACGCCTTTGCCTCGGCGCTGCACTCGCTGGATCTTGCGTGCGCTGTCGAGGCGCGCGCACGCCTGGCGCTCCTCGTTGCCGACGCCGAGACCGTCCAACGGCTCGCCGCGGATGCCACGCGTCGAGAGGTGATCGCGCTGGCGCGCGCGCACGGGTTCACCAACGTCGCGGTGGAGCTCGCGCCGATGCCAGGCCGCACGGGTGCGCCTCTTCTTCGCGATTGAGCTGGCCGAACCGCTCCGTGCGGCGCTCGACCACGCCATCTCGCCGCTGCGCGTCGCGGAGCCAGGGCTCGCGTGGGTGCCGCCGGACAAGCTGCACCTGACGATGAAGTTCCTCGGCGAAGTTGCCGAGTCGGACGCGCCGCGCCTCCTGGCCGCTGCCGATGCCGTGGCGGCACGGCACCAGCCGTTCGAGATGACCCTCGGTGGCATCGGCGCCTTTCCGAACTTTCGCCGGGCCCGGGTGGTATGGATCGGCGTAGGGGCTGAGCCGCGTCTCGAACTGCTGCACCACGATCTGGAGACAGCGTGCGGCGAGGCCGGCTTCGAGGTGGAAGGTCGGCCCTTTCGGCCGCACATTACCCTCGCGCGCGTGCGCTCGCCCCTCACGCTCGACCGGGTGAAACCGTTCGCGCGCGCCGCACGTCGCGTAGCTTATGCCGCATCCGACGAGGTGCGGGCACTCGGTCTGCTGGAGAGCACGCTCGGGTCGAGCGCCGCTGGCTATCGCCGCGTCCACGCGGCACCACTGGGAGGATGCTGACGGATGGGTTGTCTGCGACGCGTGGGATGTCTGGTCGTGCTGGTGGCGATCGTGATCGGATTGTGGATCACGCAGGACAAGTGGATGCATTACGTGCGTCCCGGGGCGCCGCGCGCCGCGACCATCGAGCGCGTGTGGCAGCCGCTGTCGCCGGACGCCGCGGCGCGCGGCAAACGGGCGATCGACGGCCTCGCGACGGCGCGCGGGCCGGTGTACGCGAATCTCACCGCCAACGAGATCGCGTCGTACGTGGTGCAGGCCGCGGGCGGCGCCTTTCCCTCGTCGGCCGACAGCGTGGAAGCGGCCGTGATCGGTGACGTGCTCTATGTCCGCGCCATCGTGCCCACCAAGGACATCGCGAGGTCCGGCGCGCTCGGTCCGCTCGCCGGCCTGCTCAACGACCGCGAGCGCATCTCGCTCGGCGGCAGCTTCCACGTCATCCGCCCCGGGCTGAGCGAGTTCCAGCTGCGCGACGTCAAGCTGCGCGACTTCAGCGTGCCGCGTCGCGCCATCCCGCGACTCGTCCAGCAGATCACGAAGGGGAAGAGGACGGCGGGTGTGGCGGAGGACGCGCTGCCGGTGCCGACGCCGGCGTCGTTGGCCGGCGTGCGGATCGCCAACGGGCGCGTCACCCTCTACAAGACCACGCCGCCGGGCAAGGCGCCATGAGCCGTCGCATCCTGATCGTCGACGACGAGCAGGGGATTCGCGCCGCCCTCGGCCAGCTGCTCGAGTTCGAGGGCTACGAGGTGCGCACCGCGGCCAACGCCGTGGACGGGCTGTCCGAATACGGAAAGTTCAAGCCGCACCTCGTGTTCATGGACGTGAAGATGGCAGGGATCGACGGCCTGGAAGCGCTGCGCAAGCTGCGCGAGCAGGACGCGAACGCCATCGTCGTCATGATCAGCGGCCACGCCACGATTCAGACCGCGGTGGAGGCCACGCAGCAGGGCGCGTACGACATCCTGGAGAAGCCGCTCGACACCGACCGCATTCTCGTCACGCTGCGCAATGCGCTCGCGCACCTCGATCTGCACGAGGAGAACACGCGCCTGCGCGATCGCGTGCGCTCGCGGTTCGAGATCGTCGGGGCGTCCTATGCGATCCGCGAGGTGACGCAGAAGATCGAGCTGGTGGCGAAGACGCCGGCGCGCGTGCTGATCACCGGCGAGAACGGCACCGGCAAGGAGCTGGTGGCGCAGGCGATCCACGCCAACTCGCCGCGCGCCAAGGGACCCTTCGTCGAGGTGAACTGCGCAGCGATCCCGAGCGAGCTGATCGAGACCGAGCTGTTCGGGCACATGAAGGGCTCCTTCACCGGCGCGGTGCAGGACCGCGCCGGCAAGTTCGAGCAGGCGGACGGGGGCACCCTGTTCCTCGACGAGATCGGCGACATGAGCCTGGCGGCGCAGGCCAAGGTGCTGCGCGTTCTCCAGGACGGCGTCGTGACGCGCATCGGCGGCGCCAAGCCGGTGCAGGTGGACGTCCGCGTGCTCGCCGCGACGAACAAGAACGTC
>DASSIC010000222.1:0-2161 GCA_035692325.1 Gemmatimonadaceae bacterium
CTTCGCGCTGCTCCTCAACTTCCTCCTCAGTCCGTTGATCCGCCGCATGGCCAAGCTGCACGTGCGGCCGCCGCTGGGGGCGGCGATCGTGGTGACGCTGCTGCTCACGGGAGTCGGCTGGGGCGCATATCAGCTGGCGACGCCGGCGCAGCGCTGGGCCGCGGTTGCGCCGGAGGCCTTCGCGAAGGCGCAGGGCAAGCTGCGTGGCATCATCCGGCCCATGCAGCAGGTCTCCAAGAACGTGGAGCAGGCGGCGAGCGCCGTTGGTGGCCCCACGACGCCCGGCAAGGCGCCGGAAGTGGTGGTGCAGGCGGGGCCCAGTGTCACCTCACGCCTGTTCGGCACCACGCAGCGCATCGTCGCCGCACTGCTCGAGATCTTCATCCTGCTCTACTTCCTGCTCGCGGGCGGCGACCTCTTTCTCCAGAAGCTGATCAAGGTCCTGCCCAGCGTGAGTGACAAGGTGAAAGCAGTGGACATCGCGCGCGCGACCGAGGCGACGGTGTCCGCGTACCTCACCACGACGCTGCTCGTGAATCTCGTGGAGGGCGCGATGGTGGCGCTCGTGCTCTGGCTGCTGGGCATGCCGAGCGCGGTGCTGTGGGGGGTGATCGTCTTCTTTCTCGAGTTCGTCCCCTATCTCGGCGCCGCCACGGCGGTCGTCGTGCTGAGCGTCGCCGGCCTGACGACGTTCGATCAGCTCGGCCGCGCGCTGCTGGTGCCCGGAAGCTTCCTGGCGATCAACATGCTGCAGTCGAATCTCGTGACGCCGCTGCTGCTCGGCCATCGCCTGACGCTCAATCCGGTGGCGATCTTCACCGGGCTCGCCTTCTTCTACTGGATCTGGGGCGTGCCGGGCGCCTTTCTGGCCGTGCCGCTGCTCGCCACGTTCAAGATCTTCTGCGACAACATCGTGTCGCTGGCGGCGATCGGAGAGTTTCTCGGACAGCGGGACGAGGACGAACGGCGAAGCGTCGCCCGCGTGTAGTCGCGACGCGCGATCGAGCGACGCCGGCAGCTACCGCCGGCGCAGCACCTTCGCCAGCGCCTCCACGATGAGCGCCGGATCGCGCTCGTCGTCCGACACATCCACGTCCACCGTATCAGTCTCCGCTCCGGGCCGGCGCACGACGTCGATCATCCAGCCGAGCGACGGACCGCCGCAGCGCGCCACCGCTCCCGACTTGAGATGCGCCGTGACGATGCCGGGGAAGGCGTACTCCACGGTGCTTCCCTTCAGCGCCTTCTGCAGTTGAGCGGCGACGGAGTGTCCGAGCTCGTGGCTCACCGTGGCGTCGTCGCCGATGGCGTGCTCGAGCGTCTGGCTCATGATCTCCGGTGGCAGCTCGAAGGCGGCCAGGGGATCATCGTCGTCGAATGGGGGCGGTGTGCGAGGCATCGTCGGAGTGGCCAGGGCGGCGGGGAAACGCGGACGGGCGCGGGCGCTTCCTCAGTATCGGCTTGATACCGGATTCGGGCAACGAACATTTGCCCATCCCGTCGTACCCCGCCGCAGCTCGCGTGTCGCGCCTCTGCGGCCCCCGCTGTCGATCACGGCTCGGCGACCGCGCTCCAGCTGCAGCCGGTGGGCTTGAGCCCGCGATGCAGCACGTCGAACACCCCCTGAAGGAGCACGAGACCGAGCGCCGCCGCGGCAAGCGATGTCCAGCGTGGACCGCGACCCGTGCGTCGCAGCAGCCACCAACCGGCGAGAACGATCGGCACCTCGACGAGGAAGTCCAGAACGGGGCGCTCGTACAGCTGCAGGCCCATGAGCGGCCCCCCCGGCCAGAAGATCTTGTATCCCGTCACGAGATCCAGCGGCAGGTGCGCCAGCACCACGGCCGCGCTGACGAGTCCCGCGGAGCGCGAGCCGGTGGCGAGAAACGCCATCGCCCCGAGCACCGCCGCCGTGAGTGCCGCGGCGGGGACGGTGTGCGAGTAGAGGCCGTACGGACTGCAGATGCCGGCGAGCGCATAGCCGACGTCGAGCAGGTCCGGCGCGAAAGTGACGGGAAGGAGCCAGAGCAGCGGCAACGTCGGCCAGCGGCTTCGTGCCGCCGCCGTGACGCCGAGGTGCCCGGTGATCACAGGGGCAGGAACTTCTTCACTTCCTCGATCAGCCGAACGGGGGGCACCGGCTTCGCCAGATATTCGTCGC
>DASSIC010000223.1:0-3195 GCA_035692325.1 Gemmatimonadaceae bacterium
GGCAGCGGCGTGGCCGGCCTGCACACGGCCTGGCGCGCATCGCAGCACGGCGACGTCCTGCTGCTCACGAAGCGCTCGCTCTTCGACAGCGCGACGGCGTACGCCCAGGGCGGCATCGCGGCGGCACTGGGCGCGGGCGACTCGCCGAAGCTGCACCGACAGGATACCCTCGCCGCCGGCGCGGCGTTGTGCGACGCCGCCGCGGTGCAGGTGCTCGTGGAAGAAGGGCCGGCGCGCGTGCGCGAGCTTCAGACCGCCGGCGCCGAATTCGATCTCGACCCCAAGGGCGAGTTGCTCCTCGGCCGCGAGGCGGCCCACTCGACCAACCGCATCGTGCACGCGCATGGTGACCAGACGGGCGCGGAAGTGGCGCGCACGCTGATCGCGCGCGTGCGGGCGAGCAAGCGCATCCGCGTGCTCGAGCGCGCGCGTGTGCTCGACCTGATCGTCGCTCGCGGCGAATGCATCGGCGTGCGGGCGAGCGTGGCCGGCAAGGCGGTGGAGATCATCGCCGACGCCACCGTGCTCGCGACCGGGGGCTGCGGGCAGGTCTACCGCTACACGACCAACCCCGTCGTCGCGACGGGGGACGGCTTCGCGATCGCGCACCGCGCCGACGTCACGCTGGCCGACATGGAGTTCGTGCAGTTCCATCCCACCGCGCTCGACACGCCGGAGAATCCGCTCGCGCTCATCTCGGAAGCGGTGCGCGGCGAAGGGGCGATTCTCGTCAACGAGCGTGGCGAGCGCTTCATGCAGAAGGTGCACGCCTCGGCCGAGCTCGCGCCGCGCGATGTGGTGGCGCGGGCGATCTTTCGCGAGCAGAAGCGGAGCAGGGTCTACCTCGATGCCAGGAAGCTGGGGAAGGGCTTCGCCAAGCGGTTTCCGGGGATCTTCGCGCTCTGCAAGGCGCGCGGCATCGACCCACGCAAGGATCTCATCCCCGTCACGCCGGCGGCGCATTACATGATGGGCGGCGTGGTCACCGACCTGAACGGCCACTCGAGCATGAAGCGCCTCTACGCGGTCGGTGAAGTGGCGCGCACGGGCGTGCACGGCGCGAATCGCCTGGCGTCCAACTCGCTGCTCGAGGGGCTGGTCTTCGCCGAACGGGTCGCACGCGACATGGCTTCAGCGAGCCCACTGGGTCGGCTCCCGGCGCCGCGGAAGTGGGAGGTACCCCCGTTCACCGATCGCGGTGCGGCCCAGGTGGCGGCGGATCGCGTGCGCGAGGTGATGTGGCAGCACGCCGGCATCGCGCGCACGGCGAAGGGGCTGCGCACGGCGACCGCGGAACTCGCGGACATCGAGGAGCGGCTGCCCACCGGCGCCACCGAGGAGCTCAACCTGGTGCAGACCGCGCGTCTCATCGTGGACGCGGCACTGCGACGGAAGGAATCCCGCGGCGGCCACTATCGCAGCGACTTCCCACGGGCGAAGAGCACCTGGCGGGGGCGCCACATCGAGTTATAGCGCTGCGGGGGCTCGCCACGCGGGCGTGACACCAGGCTCGCGGGCCCGAAGATCGCCCGTAGCTGCACCCCGCGCGTCACGGCGACGTGGTGACATGAGGGCGGACTCATGCGTCAAGCGCATGCAGCCGATACTGCGAGTAGCCCACGCGCGGACGCCGACGACGGCACCGCCGGCGAACTCGCGATGGGCGCTCCGTTCTTTCCGTTCGTCCCCGCCCTCCACCTGCGGCCCGGTTCGTCCGAGCGCCCGGTGCTGAACGTTAGAGGAAATTCCCCGTGAAGAAGCTCGTCCTGCTCCTCGCCGCCGCAACCCTGGCCATCGGTGCGCCGTCCGCCTCGGCGCAAAGCGGGAAGTACGTCGTCGTCGTGAATCCGCGCAATCCGATCAAGCACCTCGACGTCAGTCAGCTCTCCCGCATCTATCTCGGCAAGCTTCAGGGCTGGGAGATCAATGGCAAGGTCGAGCCGGTGGTGGTGTACGACCAGAAGACTGGCTCGCCCCTGCGCGCCCAGTTCACGCAGGACGTCCTGCGCAAGACGGTGGCGGAGGCCGACGCGTACTGGCGTCAGGAGATCTACGCCGGCCGCAGCTTTCCCCCGCTCGAGCAGACCGAGGACGAAGCGCTCAACGCCGTGCGCACCTCGATCGGCGGCATCGCCTACGTCTCGGCGAGCGCCGACCTCAAGGGCGTCAAAGTCGTGAGCGTGAGATAGTGATCAGCCAGATCGCCGGCGCCATCGACCGGCTCCAGTTCCGCCAGAAGCTTCGTCTCGCCCCCACCGTCGCCGCCGTCGCGCTCGGGTTGATCTTCGCCACCAACCTGCTGCTCGGCGTCGTCGTGCAGCGGCAGCAGACCCGCATCCAGCGCGGCTACTATCCGTCGGTGCAGCTCAGCGGCCAGCTCACCGAGCTGCTCGTCTCCACCCAGCGCGCCCTCCAGGACGCCGCCGCGGCCAACGATCCCGAGCGGCTCGCCGTCGCGGACTCGCTGCGCGATGCGGTGATCGCCGCGCTGCGTGACGCCAAGAGCAACGTCGTGATGGAGCAGGGGGAGGTGGACAACGTCCAGACCGCCTACACGTCGTACTATCAGCTCGCGCGGGCCACGACCCAGAAGACGATGGCCGGCGAGCGCGGCGCCGAGGCACTCACCGCCCTGCGCGAGATGATGGCCGCGCACAACAAGCTCAAGGACGAGCTGGAGGCCAACCGCGCGAACAACGTAGCGCAGATCGACCGCGCCTTCCGCAGCCTCCGTGTGCTGCAGGTGCTGGGTTGGCTCGCCACGGCGCTGCTCACGATCGGGTGTGTGGCGATCCTGCTCTGGCTGTCGCGTCTCACCTCGCGCGCGGTCGCGAAACCGGTGAAGGAAGCGATGCGCGTCGCCGACGCGCTGGCGATCGGCGACGTCAGCGTCACGGTCGACGTGCATTCCGACGACGAGCTCGGACAGCTCCTCCGGTCCATGCAGGAGATGGTGCGCTACCTGCGCGAGACGGCGGCGATGGCCGAGCGGATCGGGCAGGGCGACGTGGACGTCGCCGTCACGCCGCGCTCCGAGCGCGACGCGTTCGGCAACGCGCTGGTCAACATGACGCGCTACCTCGGCGACATGGCGCACGTCGCCGACGAGATCTCCGCCGGCCGCCTCGACGCGCAAGTCAAGCCGCGCAGCGAGACCGATCGCTTCGGCATCGCCTTCGTGGCCATGACGCGCAG
>DASSIC010000224.1:0-3926 GCA_035692325.1 Gemmatimonadaceae bacterium
ATCACGCTGTACAGGCTGAGATGGGCAACTGACAAAGGGTGAACGGTGAACGGTGAACGGTGAACTGTGAACCGAAACGGCGTACGCAGAAACGGTTCACGGATCACTGTTCACGCCCCCTTCAACTCTCCCGCCACGACCTCCGAGATGTCCAGCACGGGGACCTCGGAGCCATTCGCCTTGACGCCGTCGGTCATCATCGTCATGCAGAACGGGCACGCCACGGCGATGGCATCGGCGCCGGTGGCGAGCAGCTCCTCCGTGCGCTCCATGTTGATGCGCTTGCCCGTGCGCTCCTCCATGAACATGCGTCCGCCACCGGCGCCGCAGCACAGGCCGCGGTCCTTCGATCGCGGCGCTTCCACCAGGTCGATCACCGGCAGCGCGCGCTTCATCGCCTGACGCGGTGCGTCGTACACGTCGTTGTAGCGGCCGAGGTAGCAGCTGTCGTGATAGGCCACGGTGAGCCGCTTCCCGTTCTCGGTCCGCAGCGGCACGCGCTCTTCCTGGAGCAGCCGCTCGATGTACGTGCTGTGGTGGATCACCTCGTAGTTGCCGCCCAGCTGCGGGAACTCGTTGCCGATCTGGTGGAAGCAGTGCGGGCAGTGGGTGACGATCGTCTGGACTTCATAGCGGTCGAGCGTCTCGATCGTGCCCTTGGCGAGCATCTGGTACAGGTACTCGTTGCCCATGCGTCGCGCCGGGTCGCCGTGACAGGTCTCTTCCTGACCGAGAATGGCGAAGCGGATGCCGCACGCCTGCATGATGCGCGCGAAGGCGACGGTGATCTTCTTCGCCCGGTCGTCGAACGAACCCATGCAGCCGACCCAGAACAGGATGTCCGCGCGCTCGCCGCGCGACTGGAGATCGGCCATCGTCGGGATGTCGAGCCCTTCGGCCCATGCGGCGCGGTCCGCGGCCTGGAAGGCCCACGGCGAGCCATTGCGCTCCAGCGACTGGAAGACCGGCTGCAGCTCCTCGGGAAAGCGCGACTCGGTGAGCACCAGCTCGCGACGTAGTGAGTTGATGATGTCGAGCTGGTCGATCGATACGGGGCACTCCGTCACGCAGGCGCGGCAGCTCGTGCACGCCCACAGCTCCTCTTCGGTGATGTACGTGTCGAGCAGCCGATGCTCCATGACCTCTTCCACCGTCGTCGCACCTGCATCGGCGCCCTCACCGTGCAGCAGCGCCGGGCGGAGGAAATCCATGCGGTCGCCGGTCATCACGGGCGCCTTCTCCATCAGGCGCTGTCGCGTGTTGACGACGATCTTGCGCGGACTGAGCGGCTTGCCCGTGATGTTCGCCGGACAGGCGGCGGTGCAGCGCCCGCACTCCGTACATGAGTAGCCGTCGAGGAGATTCTTCCACGACAGGTGCTCCACGTCGCTCGCGCCGAACTGCTCGACGTCGGCCTCGAGATCCATCGGGCGCATCGCGCCGCGAACACCCGGGCCGCTCGTGTTGGAGAAGTAGACGTTGATGAGCGATGACGCGACGTGCAGGTGCTTGGAGTACGGCAGATAGTTGAGGAAGGTGAGGATCAGCAGCGCGTGCGCCCACCAGAAGACGTGGAAGCCCGCGGCCGCGGCGGAGGGCGACAGCACGGCGCCGAGCGCCATCGCCAGCGGGCGCGACACGACCTTTTCGTTCCCGAACGCGGTCGGCTCGATCACGAGCAGGCACGCCGTGGCGAACAGCAGCGTGACCATGAGGCCCATGATCATGCTGAGGATGATCAGGGCGTCGGTGTGCTCCAGGTTGTCGCCCTCGAGCCGCTTCGGGTGCAGGAAGAGGCGCCGGTAGAGCGCGAAGCCCACGGCGGCCACGACGAGCAGCGCGAACACGTCCTGCGAGTTGGAGTAGCCGCGATAGAGCACGTCCGGGAGCAGCATCCGATACGAGAACGCCGGGAACACACCCTGGATGAGGATCTCCACCGTGCCCGCGGTGAGCACCATGAATCCCCAGAAGATCAGCGCGTGCATCGGGCCGGCCACCGGATCCCGCAGGATCTTCTTCTGCGCGATGCCGATCGCGAGCACGTTGCGAATCCGCGTGAGCGGATGGTCGGTTCGGTTCTCCGGCATCCCGACACGCAGGTAGCTGACGAGCCGCTGGACGTTCAGGGCGAAGAACCCCGCGGCGAGGACGAGAACGAAGAGGAAAACGACACTCCCTGCGGTCATCAGCGATGCTCCGTGCGGTGGGACCGTGCGCCCGGTGGCGCGCGCGAGCGGAAGGTATCGGCAGGTCCCGGCGCCAACAAGCAGATGGCTGCGCACGTCGTTGCCACACAGCGATTTACATCCAGGCACCTTCTCGAGACGGGTGACGCATCAGTCCGCTGTCCGTCCTATCGGGAGAGTCCTCGCGCTCGCGCGCGACGCCCATCCACGTCGAGAGGGACGGTTCGCATGCTGGAATGGCTGGCCATCGTCGTCGGGTTCGTGGTGCTCCACCGGTTCCGCGAACGGTTCGAGCGGATGGAGGAGGTCACCGCCGAGCTTCGCAGGACCGTGCTCGAGCTGCGCGCGAAGGTCGCCGCATTCGAGCGGGCCGGTGCGATGACCGCGGGCGCGTCCGACGCCTCGTCGGCGGCACAGACGGCGCGCCCATCCCCTATCCCGCTCGCTTCCGCGCCTACACCGGCGGTCGTCCCCCCGCCTCCGACGCGTCCGGCGGTCGAGCCACCCATTCCGCGCACGCCCGTTGCGCACACCGACCCGGCAGTGCTCGACGCGCTGCGGCGGCCGCCCGCTTCACCCCCCGTTGCGGCGTCCGCCCGGCCGACGACCGGCAGCGCCGCGCCGTCGACCCAATCGGCGCCGCCGGGCGGATTCCCGCCGCGTGGTCCCGAGCGCCGCGCGTCCGCGCCGCCTCCCCCGCCGCCGCCCAAGCCGCCCTTCGACTGGGAAAAGCTCATCGGCGTCAAGCTGTTCTCGTGGATCGCCGGCGCCGCGCTCGCGCTGGCAGCAGTGTTCTTCCTCCGCTACTCGATGGATCACGGGTGGCTGCGCCCCGAAATACGGATGGGCATCGGCCTCGTAACGGGCGTCGCCCTGCTGGTCACCTGCGAGCTCAAGGCGGCGCGCCGTTATGCACAGACGGCGAATGCAATGGATGCCGCGGGGATCGCGATCCTCTTCGCCACGGTCTTCGCGTCGTTCGCGCTGTGGCACCTCGTGCCGTCGATCGTTGCCTTCGCACTGCTCGTACTGGTGACGGCGGTGGCCGTGCTGCTCTCGATCCGTCGCGAGTCGATGTTCATCGCGCTGCTCGGACTGCTCGGCGGATTCTCCACGCCGGTGCTGCTCTCGTCGGGGCAGGACAACCCGATCGGCCTGTTCGGCTACCTGCTGCTGCTCAACGCGGGGCTCGCGTGGGTGGCGTACCGCAAGCGCTGGCCGCTGCTGACGGCGCTCAGCATGGTATTCAGCACGCTGTACCAGTGGGGCTGGGTCGTGCGGTTCCTGTCGGTGGACAAGCTGCCACTGGCCGTCGGGATCTTCCTGCTCTTCCCGCTGTTCAGCGTCATCGCCCTGGCGCTTGGCAATCGCGGGTATGACAGGGACTACGCCGACGACAAGTCGCCGTTGTTCGCGCACTCGCTGTTCGCCAATGCCGCGCGGGTGAGCGCGGCGGTGCCGCTGCTCTTCTCGCTCTATCTCGCCGCCATTCCCGCATACGGCGCGCACTTCGGCATCCTGTTCGGATTCCTGTTCTGTCTCGCGGTCGGCCTCTTCGTCGTAGCGATCGTGCAGGGCCCGCAGTGGCTGCACGCGCTCGGAGCGGTCACGACGCTCGCGACCTTCGCCATCTGGTTCGAGACGTCGTACTCGGTCGCCGCGTGGCCCTGGGTGCTCGCCCTCGTCTCGGTGTTCGTGCTGTTCAATCTCCTCGCGCCGGTGATCGCGTCGACCTGG
>DASSIC010000225.1:0-3689 GCA_035692325.1 Gemmatimonadaceae bacterium
AGCAGCCGAAGCCGGCGATGCCGGCCTCGGAGCCGGGAATCGCCGCCGAGGCGCACGACGTCGTCCCGATCGCCGCTGGCAAGACGGCCAAGAAGAGCCGCGCGGCGCGGCAGCGGAAGTCGATGAACGGCTGACGGGAAACGGGAAGACGGGCAACCACGAAGGGCACACCGGACCGAGTCTGGTGTGCCCTTTCCGTCATTCCGTCATCCTGTCACCCCGTCAGCCCAGCTTCTTCCTCAGCGCCTCCGCTTCCTCCGCCGGCATCCCGTACCCTTCCTCCACTGACGGAAAACGGTGCGCGCGAACGTCGTCTGCCCAGCGACGTACCGCATCGACCAGCAGCTCACGCCCCTCGGCGTAGCGGCGCACGAAGCGCGCGGTACGGCCCTCGCCCAGGCCGAGCAGGTCGTGATAGACGAGCACCTGCCCGCCGGTGGCGCCGCCCGCGCCAATGCCGATCACGGGAATACGGACGCGCTCGGCGATCAGCGCGCCGATCTCCGACGGCACCGCCTCCACCACCAGCGCCGCGCACCCCGCCGCCTCGAGCTGCTCCGCACCAGTGATGATCTCCAGCGCCTGCTCGGCGTCGCGACCCTTCGCACGGTAGCCCTCGGGCGAGGTGACGGATTGCGGCAGCAGTCCCACGTGGCCGATCACGGGAATGCCGGCCGCGATGATCGCCGTGGCGCGGGACAGCATTCCATCGGCACCCTCGAGCTTCACCGCGTCGCAGCCCGCTTCCTCCACGAAGCGGCGCGCCGTCGCGACCGCACTCGCGTCGCTCTGCTCGTAGCTGCCGAAGGGCAGATCACCCACGAGTGGGATGGACGTCACCGCACGGCGCACCGCACGCGTCAGCACGAGCAGCTCGTCGACCGAGATGTCCCGCGTCGTGGTATAGCCCAGCACGGTCATCGCCGCCGAATCTCCCACCAGCACCACGTCGACGCCGGCCTCTTCGGCCACGCGCCCCGATGGAAAATCGTACGCCGTGAGCATGACGATCGGCTGGCCGGCACGCTGGAGCGCGGCCAGCGTCGGCAGGGCGGAGGCACCCGCCGCGGAGTGCGTCATCAGCGGCGTACCGGCGGACGCACGATCACGTTGTCGATAAGCCGGACGTCCCCGAACCGCGCCGCCAGCGCGATCAGCGTCTCCCCCGTGATGCGGCGCACCGGTGTGAGCGTGTCGGCATCGACGGCGGCGAAGTACTCCGGCTCGATCCCCGCCTCGTCGAGGATCGTGGATCCCACGGCCAGCGCCACGGCCGGATCCTCCATCCCCGCCGCGACGCTCCGTTCCACCGCCGCCAGCGCGCGATAGAGTCCCGGAGCGCGCGCGCGGTCGGCGGCCGTGAGCAGCACGTTGCGGCTCGACATCGCCAGCCCGTCGGGCTCGCGCACGGTGGGGCACACCTCGACGCGTACGGACATGTCGAGGTCGCGCACCATGCGGCGGATGAGCAGTGCCTGCTGCGCATCCTTCTGGCCGAAGAAGGCGACGTCGGGTTGCACCATGTTGAACAGCTTGGTCACCACCGTCGCGACGCCGCGAAAGTGCTCGACCCCGCGCACCTCACCTTCGAGCGGCGCCGAGATGCCGCGCACCTCGACCGTCGACGAGAAGCCCGGGGGATACACCTCGCGCACGGTCGGAGCGAACAGGAGGTCGGCGCCGGCGGACTCGGCCAGCGCCGCATCGCGCGTTTCGTCGCGCGGATAGCGCTCCAGATCCGACGGGTCGTTGAACTGCGCCGGGTTCACGAACAGGGAGACCACGCTCAGTCCCCCTTCCTCGCGCGCACGCCGCATCAGCGACAGATGCCCGTCGTGGAAGGCGCCCATCGTCGGCACGAGACTGATGCGCCGCCCCTCTGCGCGCGCCGCGCGAACGGTCTCGCGCAGGTCAGCGACGGTGCGGTGGATGATCATGCAAGTCCTCGGTCCGGCGGTGAAGCAGCGAGTGTGCGCGTGGCAGCGGCCAGTGCATCCCACAGCGGAAGCAGATCGGGCGCGGCCACCGCGACGGCGGCACGCTGTCGACGCACCGTCTCCTCGTCGCCGCGCGCGATCGGCCCCGTGAGCGCGACGCGCGCGCCCGCGCCGGCCCAGTTGTCCACCGTCGCGCGGACGAGCGGCAGCAGCGCGGCGCGATCCAGTCCAACCTGCTCGGCGAGGCGCTCGGCCATTCCCTCTACGGTGACGAGGAAGTTGGATGCCGCCGATGCAGCAGCGTGGTAGAGCGCGCGATCGGCCGTCGCGATGACGCGCGCGTGCATGCCCAGGCACCTGGCCAGCGCGCGCGCTGCGTCGAGGGCGGCCGGCGTACTGCCGTCGATCGCGCACGCGGCACCGGCGAAGCGCGCCTCGGGCCCGACGACGCTCAGCAATGGATGCAGCGTGAACCGCTCGTGCGGCGCGAGCAGGTCGAGCGGGGCGGAGGCGCTGACGTGTCCGACGAGGGCGCCCGGCACCAGGCTCGCGGCCGCCGCTCCGATCTCGCGATCCGGCACGCACAGCAGCACGATCGCCGCACCGGCGCCATCCGCGCCCCGACCGAGCGGGCCGCGCACCGGCACGCCGGCGGCATCCAGCGCGCTCGCGAGCGCTTCCCCCATTCGTCCGCGGCCCACGATGTCGCAGTAGCCTTCCGGAAGTTCGGCTGAGTCCTGGATCGGCACGACGTGCGGGTCGGAGTCCGGCGCTGCGGCGAGGCGGGAATATAGCGCTTCGCCTCCAGCAGAAACACGGCGGGGCGTCGAGGAATTCCTCGACGCCCCATCATGCGAACTCGCGCGCTCAGTGCGCCTGCGTATCCGACTGTTCCTTCGCCACCTCGTTCACGACGCGCTGCGCCGCATCGGGCGGCATCTCCTCGTAGCCGCGGAAGTGTCGGTTGAACACCGCGCGGCCGTGCGTCATGGACTGGAGCGCACTGGCATAAAGGTGCAGCTCGGACTGCGGCACCACGGCGCGTACACGCGTCCCCGGCAAGTCGGCCGACGAATCGGTGCCGAGAATCTGCCCGCGCCTCGCCGAAAGATCGCCCAGCACGTCGCCCAGCGATTCCTCGGGTGTGACGATCTCCAGCTCGTCGAGCGGCTCGAGCAGCACCGGCTTGCACTTCGGCGCGACCGCCTTGAACGCCTGGATGCCCGCCATCTTGAACGACATCTCGTTCGAATCCACCGTGTGGTAGGACCCATCGAACAGCTCCACCTGGAAATCCACCAGTGGGAAGCCGGCGAGGACGCCACGTTCCGCCGCCTCGTGAATTCCCTTCTCCACCGCGGGAATGAACTTGCTCGGGATCGCGCCGCCCACGATCCGATCCTCGAACCGGATCCCGTCGCCGCGCTCCGCGGGGCCGATGCGCACCCAGCAATCGCCGAACTGACCGCGCCCGCCCGACTGCTTCTTGTGGCGTCCCTGCCCCTCGGCGCGGGCGCGGATCGTCTCGCGATACGCGATTCGAGGGCGATGAAGCTCGGCGGCGACGCCGAACTTCCGCTTCAGCTTCGCCAGCGCCACCTCGAGGTGACGCTCGCCGAGGCCGGTGACCAGCGTCTCGTGCGTCTCGGCGCTCCAGTGCGATTCGAAGCTCGGATCCTCGTCGTGCAGACGGTGAAGTCCGGCTTGCAGCTTCTCCTCGTCGGCGCGATTGAGCGGCGAGATCGCCATCTG
>DASSIC010000226.1:0-2959 GCA_035692325.1 Gemmatimonadaceae bacterium
GCGGCGCCAGCCGCCATCCTTGCGAAGGGTCACCTGGCGGTAGGTGACGCCGGGTTGCCGGTGGTGCTGCATCGCGCGCTCGCACGCGACGGCGATGCCAAGCGCGACGACGCCGAGCCCCGCGAGAATGGCACTGACGACGAACTGGATGGACACGGGATTCGGAGTCGCCACAGCGCCTGCGTGGGTGATGGGTGAGGGACGAATGTGGGTGCTGATGACGTCCGACGCGAGGTGCGGTAGCGCACGGCGAGAGTCGGATGAGAGCCTGTTCGGTGGGAACGACGCACGGGAGGCGTCGGATGACGTGCAGGTTAGTGGCAATGACGTCGACCCACCGGTCAGGTCGTTGAATCAGACAGTACCGTCGTGTGACCGAGGAGACCGATGACGTGCGAGCGGAGTCGGATCATCTCTTCGTCCCGTCCAGCCGGTTGTGACCATCATCTCGATCATTCACTTGCGCCGACGAGTCATCTCGTTTGGCGGCACGGTCGGTGATGCGACGGATCCAATGAAGTCGATTGGCTGTCATGCCGACCTCCTCGACCGGTACGGTCGGGTGATCTGCCGGTACGGTCACCTCGACGTCGGCGAAAGTCGCCTCTTCCCGCGCACACATCGCGTGCGCG
The DNA here is from genome assembly GCA_035692325.1 of Gemmatimonadaceae bacterium. Taxonomy (GTDB): domain Bacteria; phylum Gemmatimonadota; class Gemmatimonadetes; order Gemmatimonadales; family Gemmatimonadaceae; genus AG11. Next base: position 633 of record DASSIC010000226.1, read on the forward strand.
AGTCAGGACCGTCAAATGATCGTGCCGAGCGAGCGCTCGACAGGTCGAATTGGTCAGCTCCTCCGACCGTACGGTCGTCTCGTCGCACCGCCGGATCATCTCGGCGGCTCGTGCAGCCACCTCGCACGACCGTCCGCGTCGTCTCGTCGCTTTGTGCAGTCGTCTCGCCAGAAAGTCGACTCATCCGGATCCGAAAGCGGGTCGTCTCGTCACACCGCGTGACACCTTCGCCGCCCGCCGCAAAGATCGAACGTTCGGGAACCACTGAATGCACGGAATGGGCGAAAACTGCTGAAAGAGCGGATCACCCCTTGTTGATCTGCTCGTTCCGTCGTTTCCGCCCGTTCCGTGCATTCCTTGAAGTCGCTAGTGGATCGGGCGCGAATGCCTGACCGGATACAGAGGGTAAAAAGAGGGAGCGCTTTCGCGCCCCCCCTTTTCAGACCTTCGCCAATCCGGGTCCTACTTCAGCCGCGGATTCGTCTTCCTCGGCGCCACTCCGCACTCCGGCCAGGTGGGCGGGCCATCCTGCCCCTGGATCCGTGCACCATTCGGATTCGCCGCGATGAAGCGCGCCCGCTGCTCCGCCACTGCCTTCACGATGTCCACGCGCTCGCGGCCGATCATCGTCGAATCTTCGCTCGCGAGATACACGAGCATCGCAGCCAGCGTCGCATTCGCCTTCAGGTCGTCGAACACGATCTTGTCATACGTGTCGCGCTCGGTGTGCCAGGTCTCGTTGCCGTAGTTCCAGTTCAACGAGCCGAGTGAGAAGCCGGGGAGCCCCGCGCACGCCCACGACGCGTTGTCGCTGCCGCCACCACTCGGCACACCGGGGCCGCCGTAGGTGATCTGCGTCTGAAACTCGGTCGGGAGCTTCGCGAGATAGCCGCGGAGATGGACATCGCCGTCCACGAGGCCGCTCGCATCCATGCGCACGACGCGCCCGGTGCCGTTGTCCTGGTTGAACAGCGCCTGCAGTCCCTTCACGATCTCGGGATGATCCTCGCGGAAGGCCTTCGAGCCGACGAGACCATTCTCCTCACCGGTCCAATGCCCCGCCACGATCGTGCGCTTGGGATGCGGATACACCTGACGCAGGATGCGCATCGCCTCGAGCATCGTGAGCGTGCCGGTGCCGTTGTCCGTCGCGCCACTGCCGCCGTCCCACGAATCGAAGTGGGCGGAGAGCAGCACGTACTCGTTCGGCTTCTCGCTCCCCTTCACCGTCGCGATCGTGTTCGACATCGGCTGCTCGCCGAGCTGCTCGGCGTCGAGGTTCATGCGGATCTTCGGGTTGCTGCCGTGCTCCGTGAGCCGGAACACGAGCCCGTAGTCCTCGCACGAGAAGCTCAGCGTGGGCGACGCGGTGTTGTACGTCTCGAAGATCGAGCGCGTGCCGACCGCGTTGGTGGGACGCGAGGTGATCACGCCGGCGACGCCCGCCTCATCGAGCCGCTTGCCAAGTCCGCCGCCGGCGAGGGCGAGGCTGTAGCCGGTGCCGCGCACGTTCGGGTTGCTCCACTCCTGCGTCACCTTCGTGCGCAGGCTGTCCATCCGCGCGCGCGACGCCGGGGTCGCGAACTCCGTCCAGTCGGCGGTGGGACGACAGGTGGGCTGCGGCGCGCTCACGAGCACGAGCTTCCCCTTCGCCTGCGGCAGCCAGCGCACGAACTCCGTGCTGTCGGCGAAGCGCGGCAGCACGATCGTGCTGGCGGTGACGTCCTTCCCACCGGTGCCCGGGCTGTAGCCCACCATCGTCGCCTCGAGGGTGCGCACGCGCGGGCTCACGAGGTCGATGTGCGAATGGCCGCGACGCCAGCCGCGCCAGGTGCCGTAGCGCTCGTTCTTCGCGCCGATCCCCCAGCTCGCGTAGGTTTTCACGAGCCAGTCCTGCGCGCTCTTCTGCCCGGGCGAGCCGGCGAGACGCGGGCCGATGGAGTCGAGCAGCGCGCCGGCGAGCTCCATCGTATGCGAGCTGTCCATGCCAATCGCCCAGATGCGCTTGAGCACGGGATCGTCGGTCGGGAAGCTCTGCGCGGCGACGCCACGGAACGGAGTGGCCAGGAGAAGGGTTACAGCGACGGCGGGCAGGAGGCGTCGAATCATCGGCGTGGTGGTGAGGGTGGTGCGAGGACGAGGTCCCGGTACCTGAGATACGGGACAGCCGGGCGGGACGCTGGCGGGGCCTATTCAGCCGGCGGGCACTATCCTATAGTAGGCGCAGAATCACTTCTGGGGCAGGAAGGCCACGATGGACGCCAGCCGTTCGACGCCGTACGCCGACAACACAGGCAAGCCGCGGCTCGCCGCGCTGCTCGCCGCCG
>DASSIC010000227.1:0-2847 GCA_035692325.1 Gemmatimonadaceae bacterium
TCGACCTGCCGCGCCTCGTGTGTCTGTGGCGTGTGGCGCGCCGGTGGGCGCGCCACCGGGGCAGCGCGCGTCCCGACATGGCGCCCGGATGCGACGAGCAGCTCTCGCTCGAATTCCTTCGCTGGATCTGGGGATATCCGATCCGGCAGCGACCGGCCATCCTTCGCCGGCTGTCCCTGCTGCCTGCCGGACAGCGCGCGGTCGTGCTGCGCTCGACCGCCGACGTCGAGCGCTTCCTCGCTACGGCAGAGGACGTGCAGAAGGATCGTGATACATGACCCAGCCCCCACCGCCGACCATCGACCGTCGCGCGCCGGTTCCCCGCATCGAGCGCGAAGAGCTCGTGGCCGCTCTGGCGCGCGAGCATCCGCCCGCGCTGTTCGAGGTGCTCCCGACCGGCTACTGGCGCAAGCATCATCTGCCCGGCGCGGTGAGCGCGCCGCCCGATCAGGCGGTCGCGATCATCACGACGCAGGTGCCCGATCACGAGGCCGAGATCGTGGTGTACTGTTGGGACCCTGGCTGACCGAAGGGCAGGCATGCCGCCCGTGAGCTGGCGGCACTGGGCTACACCAACGTGCGCGACTATCACGCGGGGAAGGCGGACTGGATCGCCGCGGGTCTGCCCCTCGAGCGCCCACCCCGGTAACTTCGCGCTGACCGGCTGCCGGAGGAATGAACCGATGGGTTTCTCGATCGAGCGGGCTGGCGACGTGAGCACGGTGCGCATCATCGACGAGCTGATCACCGAGGATCGGCCCGAGCTCCGCCGCGCGATACTCGGCGAGCTGGCCGACGGTGCATCGGTGCTGCGCATCGATTTCGCCGACGCCAATTACATCGACGGGGCGGGACTTGGGCTGCTCGTGTCGCTCTCGCGGCTGGCGCGCGAGCACACCGCCGAGATGCGCCTGGCCAACCTGAACGACGACCTGCGCGGATTGTTCACGCTCACGAAGCTGGAAATGCTGTTCACGATCGAACGCAGCGAGGCGGTAGCTGACGACGCGGTGGCGAATCCATCGCGTTCGGCACCGCCGCGCGATGGACCGGAACACCGTCCCCGGCCGTGAGGCGCCTCGTTGGGCGGCTCGCCGCCGCCGTCATGCTGTCCGGATGCGGAGTCGCCGGTCTCTCGTCCGCACCAGCCCCGGTTGCGAACGCTTCGACCAACCTCGATCCGCGGACACCGCTCACCGAGCCACAGCGCGAGTGGGTGGAGCGGACGCTCGCGTCGCTCACGCTGCGCGAGAAGATCGGACAGATGGTCAACGTGTGGGTGCTCGGCGACTACACCAACACCCGCGATTCGAGCTTCGTCGAGGTGCTGCGCTGGATTCGCGATGATCACGTCGGGGGCGTGTCGATGTCGCTCGGCTCGCCGATCGAGGTGGCGGAGAAGATCAACGCCATGCAGCGCGCGGCTCGCGTACCCCTGCTCGTCGGCGCCGACCTGGAGCCCAACCTCGGTCGGCTCGAGGGGGGCGTGTTCACCCATTATCTGATGGACGCCGGCGGGGCGACGGTGTTCCCCAACGCGATGGCGATCGCCGCGACCGGGCGCGAGCAGGATGCGTACGACGTCGGCCGCGCGACCGGACGCGAAGCGAAGGCCGTCGGTATCCTGATGAACTTCGCGCCGGTGGTGGACGTGAACAACAACCCGGCCAATCCCGTGATCAACACGCGCTCCTTCGGCGAGGATCCGCGGCGCGTCGCCGCGTTGTCGGCGGCATTCGTGAAAGGCTCGCAGGACGCCGGCGTCATTGCGACGATCAAGCACTTCCCCGGCCATGGCGACACCGACGTCGACTCGCACGTCGGACTGCCGCTGGTGAGCGCGTCGCTTGCGCGCATGGACTCGGTGGAGCTCGTGCCCTTCGAGGCGGGAATCGACGCCGGTGCCGCGATGGTGATGACGGCGCACATCGCGCTCCCCGCGGTCCAGGGCGACAGCACCACCCCGGCGACCCTCGCGCCGAAGATCATCACCGGGCTGCTGCGCGATCGGCTGCATTTCGGCGGGCTGGCGATCACCGACGCGATGACGATGGGCGGCATCGGCAAGGGCTACACGACTGAAGAGAGCTCGGTGCTCGCGGTGAAGTCCGGCGCCGACGTGCTGCTCAAGCCGAGCGACCCGACGAAGGCGGTGGATGCGGTGGTGCAGGCGGTGGAGCGGGGGGAGATCTCGCGCGCACGGATCGATTCGTCGGTGCGGCGCGTGCTCGAGCTCAAGGCGCGCACCGGCGTCGCCTTTCATCCCATCGTGCCGCTCGACACCCTGCGCGACGTCGTTGGGGCGCCGGAGCATCGCGCGCTCGCGGCCGATATCGCCGCGCGGGCGGTGACCCTTCTGCGGGACCGCGACAGTCTGGTGCCGGCGCCGGCCGGCGCGCGTACGGTGCTCGTGCAATACATGCCCGAGACGGAGCTTCGGGCGGGCCGCGTGTTCGCGGCCGCCGTGCGTCAGGCGGCGCCGAACGCCCGCATCTTCAAGATCGGCCCGGCCGCGCCCCCCGCCACGCTCGATTCCATCGCGCTGGCGGCGCAGGGCGCCGACCGCGTGATCGTCGCGACCTACGTGCGACGGATCGAGGGCGAAGGTCGCTTCGCCATTCCGGCGAACGTCGCCGCCTGGATCGATTCACTCTCGGCGCGCGAGAGGGTGATCGTCGTGTCGCTCGGGAATCCGTACCTGCTGCGCCAGTTCCCGCGCGTCGGGAGCTACCTGGTGACGTATGGCGTCGCCGACGTGCTCGAGCGCGCGGCCGCGTCCGCCGTGCTCGGCCGCGCGCCGATCTCCGGCAGGGTGCCCGTAAGCCTGCCCGGCTTCTTCATGCGCGG
>DASSIC010000228.1:0-3414 GCA_035692325.1 Gemmatimonadaceae bacterium
GGATCGGCGCGAACTTGAACTTCCCGGGAGTCTGTCCGCTCACCGCTTCTTCTCGTCGCCGGGATGCTCGATCTCGGCGGCGACGGTCTCTTCGTTCCGCTGTCCGGTGCCCAACGCCTTGTTGTTCGTCGTGCCGCCAGCGGGCAGCATGCCCATCTTCTGCTTGAGTGCGAGCAGCTGGTTGTCCACCGACACCGACACCGCGCCCTTCTCCAGCATCTTGAAGTCACGCTGCAGCGTGTCGCCGGTGAACTCCTCCTCGATCTCGGCCGACGCCTTGATCTGGCGCTCGTTCGTCTCGATGCGCTCTTCCATGCGGGCGAACGCCTCGAAGGCGCTCTTCTCCGACAGCGACGACATCGTTTCGGCGATGCGCTGCTGGGCCTGGGCACGGCGCTGGCGAGCGACGAGCAGGTTCTTCTTGCGCTTCGCCTCCTCGATCTTGTCGTTCAGGTCGCGGAGCGAGTTCTTGAGCTTCTCCGTCTCGAGGCGGTGCGATTCCCAGGTCTGCTCGAGCTGCGAGCCGTTGTTGAGGTGCTCGCCGTGCCGCACGAGCGCCTGCTTGGCCATGTCGTCACGGCCTTCCTGCACGGCGAGCATGGCGCGGCGCTCCCAGTCCTGCGCCTGCTTGTACTCGGCGTCGGCCTGGTCGCGGAGCCGCTTCTCGTCGGCGATGGCCGAGGCCACCTGCTGCTTGGCCTTCACGAGCTGGCCGCGCATGTCGACGAGAATCTGCGTCAACATCTTCTCGGGGTCTTCGGCCCGGGAGATGAGGTCGTTGATGTTGGACTTGAGCAGCGCGGAGAAACGATCGAAGATGCCCATGGGATTCAGCGTGCCTCGCGGTACGAGCCGAGCTCGCGCAGGTGCGACGCGAGCGCGAGCGTGATGCTCTCGTAGCTCGCGAGGAATTCTTCAAAGTCGAGCGCCGACAGCTCGAGCGCTTCGGTCAGGACGATCTGTTCGTCCTGGATGCCGTACGACCCGTGCAGCAGGTCGGACGCGTTGAGCTCGAGGAGCCGGCGAGTGAGTGTGGCGGACTGCACGCCGTCCTTCGGCAGCGTCATGACGTCGACGCGGAGAAGCACGACGGGTGGCGAATAGTTCACGGCAACCGAGAGATCGCTGTCGGGGCTCGGACGCACGATCCAGAAGCCCGGCTCGACCTCGGAATAGGTCGCGCCGGTCGCGGCGAGTCGGACGAGAAAGCTCTCGATGTCGTCTTTCGTGAGCATCGGCGCACCTGGCAGTCTTGGTTGACCTTCCGTACGGACTCGACCGTCGCCCCGTTTCAGAAATCTCGGGCGGATGCGGGCAAACCTACCTCTCGGAAGTAGGCTTGTCATCCCGGCGATGATGCGCTCACGCCCGTTTGATCTGCACCAGTCGTTCCTTCGCGAGACGCCGCCCCGTGGGCGTCGCGGCCAACCCGCCGCCTGCGGTCTCCCGATACCGCACGTCCATGCTGCGGCCGATCTCGCCCATGACGTCGATTACCTCGTCCACCGGGATCTTGAACTCCACGCCGGCCATCGCGAGCTCGATGCCGGTGAGCGCGATGGCCGAGCCGGTGGCGTTCCGGAAGACGCAGGGCAGCTCGACGAGTCCGCCGAGCGGATCGCAGACGAGGCCGAGCGTTCCCTGCATCGCCAGCGCGGTGGCGTGGCCGACCTGCGCCGGCGTGCCGCCGAGCATCTCGGTCGCCGCACCAGCGGCCATCGCCGCCGCGGAGCCCGTCTCGGCCTGGCACCCTCCCTCGGCGCCGGAGAGCGAAGCGCGCTCGGCGATCACGGCACCGATCAGTCCCGCCACGGCGAGCGCGTCCACGACCGCAGGATCGGCGATGTTGCGCGCGTGCGCGAGGCCGGTGAGCACCGCGGGCAGCACCCCCGCTCCGCCGGCGGTGGGCGCGGCGACGATGACACCCATCGCCGCGTTCACCTCCTGCACCGCGAGCGCGCGGGCGAGGATGTCGCGGAAGGGAGTGTCGGCGAGCGGGCCGGCCGGCCCGGTGCGCAGCTTGGCGGCGTCGCCGCCCACGAGGCCGGACGCGGAGTAGAGATCGCCCGTCATTCCCTGCCCCACGGCGCTGCGCATCACGTCGAGCGCGCGCTGGAGCGCGGCGCGGATGTCGTCCACCGGGCGTCCCTGATCGCGGCTCTCGGTCTCGAGCGCGAGCCGCGAGAGCGGGATCTTCTGCGATTCGGCGTCGGCGATCGCCTCGGCGAGTGACTTGTACATCAGGCACTCACCTTGTCGAGGCGGAAGGCCCAGCGCACCCAGGGCAGCGCACGAATCTCGTCGCGCACCTCTTCCGAGGGCACGTCGTCGATCTCGATGACCATGAACGCATCGCCGCCACGCGCTTTCCGTGTGAGGCGGAGGGTCGCGATGTTCAGGTTGTGCTCCGCGAGGATGCTCGCGATGCGGGCGACGGATCCCTTCACATCCTCGGCGACGAGCACGACGGTGTGATAGTTCCCCGTGACTTCCACGGGATAGCCGTCGATCTCGGTGACGAGCACACGGCCCGCACCGAGCGACGAGCCGGTCATCACCGCGTGCCGGTCGCCGCGCTCCAGCGTGAGGCGCACGGTGTTGGGATGCGCGTCGTCGGCCAGCGTGGTCTTCTCGAAGTGGTAGTCCAGCCCCTCGCGCTCGGCGATCTCGAGCGAGGTGCGGAGCCGTTCGTCGTCTGGGCGAAAGCCCATCAGGCCGCCGACGATCGCCTTGTCGGTGCCATGCCCTTCGCCGGTCCGAGCGAACGAGCCGTGCAGCTCGACCTTGGCGCGCTGGGGCGTGCCGCCCACGAGGCAGCGCGCGAGGAGCCCTATCCGGCAGGCTCCCGCCGTGTGCGACGACGACGGGCCGACCATGACGGGACCGATGATGTCGAGGAGAGATACCATGGACGTGAACGGTGAACGGTGAACCGTGAACGGTCGAGCGACCGCGTCCTGCGTCTCTCGTCAGCCAGCCTTTCTGCGCTGCTCCGGCTTCTTCAGCATCGGCGCCAGGTAGCGGCCAGTGTGGCTCGCCTCCACGCGCACGACGTCCTCCGGCGTGCCGGCGGCGACGATCGTGCCGCCGCGCGTACCGCCTTCGGGGCCGAGATCGATGATCCAATCGGCGGTCTTGATGACGTCGAGGTTGTGCTCGATGACGAGCACCGTGTTACCGCGGTCCACGAGGCGATGCAGCACGTGCAGCAGCACGCGCACGTCCTCGAAGTGCAGGCCGGTGGTGGGCTCGTCGAGGATGTAGAAGGTGCGACCGGTGTCACGCTTGGACAGCTCGGTCGCCAGCTTGATGCGCTGCGCCTCACCGCCGGAGAGCGTGGTCGCGCTCTGGCCCAGATGGATGTAGCCGAGTCCGACGTCGTTCAGCGTCTCCAGCTTCTGGCGCACGCGCGGC
>DASSIC010000229.1:0-9093 GCA_035692325.1 Gemmatimonadaceae bacterium
CCGAGCCGCTTGTACTCGGCCATGATGTAATCGTCGTTGTAGATGTCCATCACGAGGTAGGCGCCCTTCTCCTTCGCCAGCCGAAGCCCCTCGTCGTCGATCAGGCTCGCGTGCTCTACCGAGGCCACACCAGCGCGCAGCGCCCGCTTGATCGCTTCCGCACCGTGCGCGTGTGCAGCGACCTTCTTCCCCCACATCCGCGCCTCGTCCACGACCGCATTCATCTCTTCCTGCGTGAACTGCGGCGCACCCACCGATTCCTCCTCCGAGAGGACGCCCGCGCTCGCGAGCATCTTGATGAGGTCGGCGCCGTTCTTCACCTCGAATCGCACGAGCTTCCGGATCTCGACGTCGCCGTCGGCGATGCCGGAGAACTGGCCGAACTTCACGTAGGGTGAGAAGCCGGTGATGTCGCCGTGACCGCCGGTGGATCCCACGGTGAGGGTCGCCACCTGCATCCGCGGGCCGACGACCCCGCCACTGTTGATGGCGTTGCGGAGTGCGACGTCGATGAACTCCCCCGCGCCCACGTCGCGGATCGTGGTGAAGCCGGCGAGAAGTGTCCGGCGCGCGTAGACGTGCGCGGACACGGCGACGTCGATGGGACTCTTCCGGAAGAGGTCCTCCATGTAGTTCTCGGGCTGCGACGTCACGTGCGTGTGGGCGTCGATGAAGCCCGGCAGCACGGTGGAGCGCCCGAGATCGATCACCTTCGCGCCGGCTGGAATCGCGAGCCCGCGCCCAACCGCCGTGATGCGATCATTCTCGACGAGGATCACCGCATCGGTCATCGGCGCGCCGCCCTGTCCATCGATGAGCCGACCGGCGCGAATCGCCACGCGGGTCGGCGCCACGGGACTGGCGGGTGTCTGCGCCAGAGCTGATCCGGCGAGTAGAGCGAGCGGGATGAGGCGCGTGACGAGGCGAGGCGCGAGGGTGCGCATCTGGGGCTCCGGAGGTGGATCGATGACGCCGACCAGCGGCGCGCGGGAAGGAGATCGAGCATATCCCGGCCTCGTTGGCGCCGCCAGAGCGCGACGGCCGCTCGGCCGTCAGCGAGCGCGCCACTGGAAACGCTCTCCCACGGCGGTCAGCTCCGCCGCGTCGAAGAGGTAGCGTACCTCGAGCGCGCGTGGGTCGGCCCGCTCCACCGGACCAAGGGCGCCCCAGACGCGGGGTGCGAACAGAACGGGCTGCGTCTTCCCCGCCACGTGGAGGGCGGTGGTGGGATTGCTCGAGACGAGGGTCCGAATATCGAAGGTCGGTGACGGCAGCACAGCGGCCAGGTCCGCCGCGATGTTGCGGGCCTTGTCCGCTTCGCGCTCGCACAGGATGACCGTCGTGCGCGTCTCCGTCGGCACGAGGGCGCGAACCTGCGCGGCGAGTGACGGATCGGGATGGATGCTCGCGAACTGCACCTGGCCGAGACGCTTCGGCCAGCGCGCGCGAATGTCGTTGTAGTGGAAGTAGGTGGCGACCAGCGGGCCCGCCGGCGGCTCGCCCGCCCGCTCGAGGCTCCACGGCTTGGCCGTCACCTGCCACCGCTCCCGTACCTGCTGCGCGAGGTCGAGCGCCTGCCAGGTGCTGCACTCGATCACATAGACGACGCCCGGCGCGCCCTGCGGAGCCGACGTGACGCGAGGCTCCTGCGACTCCGCGACGTCCGGCTCGAGGCCGCGCATCTGGCGCTCGAGCTGGCGCCGGATGTCGTGCAGCGAGAGGCCGTGATGCTCTCGAGCCTCGCGAAGGAAGCGCGTGATGACGTCTTCGCCCGGCTCCACGACGACAGCCGCCTCGCTCGCGCGGAGCACGATGGTCCCACGGGGCGCCGATGTTCGCACGAGTCCGGACTCGGCGAGCGCCCGATAGGCGTGTCGCACCGTGTGGAGATTGACGCCCCATTCGTCCGCTGCTTTGCGGAGCGGCGGCAGGAGATCGCCGGGCGCGAGCACGCCGGACGCGATCTCGGCACGCAATGCTTCCGCGAGCTGGTGATAGAGCGGGACAGGGCTGCTCGGGTCGAGGCGGGTCGGCACCGGCACATTATAGAACAATAGAACAAAACTGAGCAATAGCCTCGTTAAACCGCCAAATATCGCGAAGGAATGCTCCGGCGAGGCAACATTCTAGTGTTCTAGAACGTCACCGCCGATTCCAGCGCCGCGTGAGCGAGCCGAGTCGAGCGAATGCGAAACCGACCCTGCGAGCTCGACCGCGGTCGAGCGCGCGTTACCTCGAACGTCGAAGGTCTGTCCTTGAGAAAACCCTCGCTCGCCTTCCCTTTCCCCGAATCGCCATGACGTCAAAACACCTCGCGCGCGTGTCGGCGCTCGCTCTCCTGGTCGCTGCCGCGCCCGCCGCACAGGCGCAGTTCGGCGGCCTGCTCTCCATGCCGCATGTCGCCGTCGGCGTCGTCGGCTCCACGCTCGGACTCGGCGGTGACGTCGCCGTCGGCGTCGGACGGTTCATCGTCGTGCGCGGCTCGCAGCACGCGGGGAGCATCGGCGCCAGCCGGTCGCTCTCGACCCAGCCGTACGACATGTTCGCCAAGGCGGACAACCGTTCGTTCATGCTCGACATCCACCCCTTCGGCGGCGGCATCTACGTCAGCGCCGGCAAGGTCATCAACAAGAGCACCATCGCCCTGACCGGTACGCCCACGGGCGGGACCTACACCTTCAACGGACAGGCCTATCCCGCGGACTCGGTCGGCAGCGTGGTCGGCACGATCCAGCTGCCGGAGAGCTCGATGTTCTATGGGCTCGGCTGGGATCACACCTTCGGCAACGCCTGGCCGGCATCGCTCGTGTCGCGGGTGGGCGTCCTGCGCCAGGATCAGGTGAAGCTCGCCTTGAGCGCCACGGGCCCTTACAGCCAGGTTTCGAATCCAGCACACGCGCAGTTCCAGGCGCAGTTCGACGCCGAGCGTGCCTCGCAGGAAAAGGCAGCGTCCAACGAGAGCTACATCAAGAACATGCCGGTCGTGGAGCTCGGGCTTCGGCTGCGTCTGTTCTAGACCGCCAGCCGGACTGAAAAAAACGACGGGGCCCGATCAGGGCCCCGTCGTCGTTTTTCAACCGACTGATCTGCCTTCTAAGGCTTGATCTCGACCGGCGTGCCAACCGACACCGCGCTCCACACGCCCTCGATCTCCGGGTCCGTCAGCGCGATGCAGCCGTCCGTCCAGTCGACCGTCCGATGAAATGCGCCTGACGAGCCTTGGCCGTTGCGCAGGCCGTGGATCAGGATGTCGCCCCCAGGCGACGCGCCCAGCGATTCCGCTCGGGCGCGGTGCGCAGAGTCGGGATAGGAGATGTGAAGCGCGAGATGAAAGTCGCTCTTGTCGTTCTTGCCGTCGATCGAGAACAGCCCTTCGGGGGTGCGACGGTCTCCGGCAACGCGCTTGTCGCCGACGGGATTGGCACCGAGCGCGACGAGGAACGAGCGGAGGGGACGTCCCTGGTGATAGAGGGTGAGTCGACGGGCCCTCTTTTCGATGACGATGCTGTCAGCGATCGGCAGAGGGCCACCGGGACCGGCGCCGATGGGAGCGGGAACGACGGGCGCGACCGCTGCCTGAGCGGCCGCAACGACGGACAGCGAGAGAACGGAGAGAATCAGTAGGTGCCGCATCGGTGCTCGACGAAGAACTTGGACCTGGATAGCAGCTAAGAATGCAACAAGATTGCCGTGAGACAAGCACAAGCATTCCCGGCGGCTCCCTTCCGGCTACCCCGGATTTGCGTTTTGGTGGCTGTATGCCGAGGATGGGTTCGCCACACGATCGGGAAACCGGAGCGCCCAATCGTACGTCGTGAAGGCGAGCTTTCACCCCAGCAGGATTGCCGAAATGCATATCCAGAGCTTTCAGACTCAGGTCGCCGAAGCGAAGCAGCAGGCCATCGCTGCTCAGCAGGACGCCGCCGCGGCGGCACGCGAGGCCGTCGCAGCCGCACGCGAACAGGCGCGGGCGCAGGCGCAGATGGCACGCGATCAGGCGCAGATGGCGCGCGACCAGGCGCAGGCGGCGCGCGAGTTCCAGCGGATGCAGGACCAATTCCCCGTGATCGCCGTCCCGCCGGTGCACGGCCCGTCTCCGCGGCAGGAGAAGATGATGTTCTCGGGCTTCGTGCTCGTCGTGCTGGCGGCGGTCGTCATCTTCTATCCGCTCATGCGTGCGTTCGCTCGGCGCCTCGAGGGGCGTCCTCGTCCGGCTGACGCGCTCGACATGGCCTCTTCCGAACGACTGCAGCGCATCGAGCAGGCGATCGACGCGATGGCGATCGAGATCGAGCGCATCTCCGAGGGGCAGCGCTTCACGACACGTCTGCTCGCCGAGCGCGCGGACTCTCCCATCTCACTCAAGAGCTGAGGGCAACGCCTCCGATGCGTCAGCGCTCCGACGCCGCCTGACGCAGCCGCACCCTTTCCACCAGGCGCTGCATGCGCGGATCGGAATGCAGCGGATGCATGATCATGGTGTCGAGGATCGAGACGACGCCATCGTCGTGCTCCTCGACGGCCCGTTCGAGCAGGCCAATGGCGCGGTCGTGATCACCGAGCTGTGTGTAGGTCGTCGCCAGCTCCACCGGCGAAGTGCCGAGCGTCGCCGCAGTGTCGAGCAGGGCGCGCGCAGCCGCGTCCCGGCGCAACATGGCCTGCAGATAGGCATGGCGCGCCACGAGGTTCGCATCGAGCGGCGCACGATGCCGCGCTTGCGTGATCGCTGCTTCGGCTTCGTCGTAGCGACGCAGCGACACCAGCGCCATGGCGAGGGATCCAAGCAGAATTGGATGTCCGGGATCGAGGGATAGCGCGAGGCGGAGCTGCGTCACCTCGTCGGCGTATCGGTCAAGGGCGTGATAGACCGATGCCATGTCCGCGTACACCGCGGGTGACGCGGGATCGAGCTCCACGGCGCGGCGTGCCGACGCGATGGCCTCGTCAGGCCGACCGAGCCTGACGAGCAGCGCACCGCGACGACCATGGGCGCGCGCCTCGCTGGGGTTGAGCGCGATCGCGCGCGCGAAGTGCGCTTCCGCTGCCCGATCGTCGCGGTCGCGCACCTCGGCAATGCGTGCCAGCACCGCGTGCGCCTCCGTGAGGGTGGAATCGAGAGCGAGAGAGCGGTGGGCGAGCGACTCCGCTTCCGTGTATCCGGCACCCTGCGGCAGATAGCGGAAGTTGGTCTGCCATAGGCGCACGGTCGCGAGCCCGCCATACGCTCGGCCATACGAAGTGTCGCGACGCATCGCCTCCTGAAAGTGCACGGCCGCCGCTTCATACCCCTCGCGCGTGTTCTGGCGGAAGGCCCGCCATCCTTTCATGACCGCCAGATGCGCTTCGGGATCCGCGCTTTCGCGTCGCGCGGGTGCCACACCTCCAGGAAGCCGAGGACGCAGCAATTCCACGATGACGCGCCCGATGCTGTCCTGCACCGCGACGACGTCGGCGATTCGGCTGTCGAAGCTGCCGCTCCAGAGATGGTAGCCCGTACCGGCATCGATGAGCTGCGCGGTGATGCGCACGCGTCCGCCCGACTCGCGCACGCTTCCCTCGAGCACGTGTCGGACGCGGAGCGCGCGCCCGATGGAATCCACCGGCAGACTCTTGCCCTTGAAGGTGAATGATGAGGTGCGTGCGGCGACGTGCAGCCCAGGGAGCTGCGCGAGCAGGTTGAGGAGCTCCTCGGAGATGCCGTCGGAGAGAAACTCGTTGGCCGGATCGGCGCTCATGTTCACGAACGGGAGCACGGCGATGGACGCGGGGACGATGTCGCGCCCGCCAGAACGCCCGCGCACGAGCCCCCCGATCGAGGCGACCACGGCGATCGTCGCGGCGGCAAGCGTCGCCACTCGCCGCCGCGATCTGTGCGACGCGCTCCGGCCAGCCGGCGAGCCCGACGCGGGTATCCCGATGTCGTGCGCCACGGCGCTCGACGCCGCCGCGAGCGGGCGTTCGCCACGCGGCGGCGACGAAACCGCGCGTGCACGAAGCTCCGTCACGAGACGCGCGGTCTCGGCCGATGGTGCGATGCCGAAGTCCTCGCGCAGCCGCCGCGCGAATGCATCATGCGCGGCGAGCGCGCCAGCGGGATCACCCACGCGCTCGAGCACCGCCAAGAGCCGGCGCAGCGAGGCATCGTCCATCGGCTCCAGCCCCGCCGCGAGCCGCGCCCAGCGCTCGGCGGACGCCAGATCGCCAGTGCGCTCACTCTCTTCGGACAGCTTCCAGGCAGCCGATACGGCATCGCGGCGTCTGTGGTCGCGCGCATCCTCAAGCCAGCGCTCAGCTTCTGGCGCATCCTGCACGAAGAGGCCAGGCAGGAAGTCGCCGTGATAGAGCTCCAGCGCATCCCGCCAACGACCGGCCTCGATCGCCTGGTCGAACAGCGCTGCGTCGCATTCGACGAGCGTCGGGTCCACTGCGACCTCACGATCCCCGCGACCTGGAATGGCTGCTTCGCCCAGCGACCGCCGCAAATGGTGCAGCGCCTGACGTAGTGAGTTGCGTGCGCGTTCACCGTCCGACTCCGGCCAGAACAGCGCGAGCAAGGTGTCCCGGCTGTGAAACCCGCGCGGCCGTGCCGCCGCCAGGTACGCCAGCAGCGCGAGGCGCTTGGGTTGGGCGATGACGGTGGACATCTCCCGCCCATCGCTCCGAAGATCGACGGTCCCGAGCGTCTGGAGACGAATCATGTGCGGTTTCGCGCGAAAATCCGAGAAAGTTCAGCGTTATCCGACCAGATAACGCTCACCAGCAGGGTGGGATAATGGGTCGCGCTCATTCTTCCGCGCGTCGGCTGCCCGAAATGGGTCGGGTGCCGTTCACGCTCACACGGATGAAAGACCATGCACAGCGACATTCCTATGATTGACCGGACACGGCCGGTTCGCAACCTGATCCAGCGTTCGGTGCGGGCCCTCACGATGCTCGTGACCGCGACCGCGGCGGCGTGTGCCGAGAACGCCACGAGTCCCGTCCAGACACGACCGCCGGTTGCGGCGGTTCGGGTATCCCCCGAGGCGCCGACTCTTCTGATGCAGGAGACGATGACGCTGACCGCCACGGCGCTGGACGCCGACGGCCAACCGGTCACCGGCTACGTCGTCGCCTGGGCGAGCAGCGACGAGCGCGTGGCCACCGTTGCGGGAACGGGGGTCGTGACGCCCGTCGCACCCGGCGTGGCCACAGTGACCGCCGGCGTGCGCGGGAAGTTCGGGCGAGTGGTGGTGACGGTAGCACAGCGCTCAGTGGCGCGCGTGCAGCTCGACGTTCGAGAAGCTACTCTGACTGAAGGAGTCACACGCCAGCTGGCCGCGACGGCGACGGATGCGATGGGGAACGTCATCACCGACCGCTTCACACGCTGGACCTCCACCGACCCGGCGATCGTGAGCGTGAGTCCACTGGGCATGATGACCGCGATCAAGCCGGGTCAGGTCGAGATTCAGGCCCAGGTAGAGGGGCAGCGTGCGGCGGCCACGATCACCGTGAACGCGAGCCGTCCGTACGTGCTGCTTTACGACGCGTGGAGCGGCCGCGCCGGCGAAGGCGCCAAGTTCTACGGATTGGACATCGATGACGAGGATGCGTCGCCCGTCACGCCGCTCGACGCGGGCGACTGGGGTCGCCGCCCGCGGCCGTCCCCGGACGGCCGCCAGGTTCTCTTCTCGGGGACCGTGGGCGGGATACTCGGCCTCTACATCATGAACGTCGACGGAGGCGCCTATCGGCGACTGCTGAGCGGTCCATCGTTCGGTGAGCCGTCATGGAGTCCGGACGGAACGAAGATCGTGTTTGTATACCGGCCACCGACCGGTCCCTCGGACATCTGGGTGTTGGACCTCGCCGGCGCGACCACACCGGTGAATCTCACCGCGGATCTCGGGCGTACGAACGAGAGCTCGCCCGCCTGGTCGCCGAGCTTGGCGGACGGCAGCTCGCGCATCGCGTTCGTACACAGCGAGAATGGCGTGCAGCGCATCTGGACGATGAAGCCGGACGGCAGTGACAAGCGGCAGCTCACGAGCGGAGACGATGCCGAGCCGGCGTGGAGCCCAGATGGGCAGACGATCGCATATCAGAAGGCTGGCGTCGCGACGTTCGGCGACATCTATCTGGTGCCGGCGGTCGGGGGCGCCGAACGGGCGTTGATCGGCTTCCCACTGGCTGGCCCGCAGTGGTCGCCGTCGTGGAGCCCGGATGGACGGATGGTCGCCTTCGCGTCGATGCACGAGACGTACGGCAGTGGTGCGAGCACCAACCAGATCTACACCGTCTGGACCGACGGCACTCGCCTGGCGCGTCGCACGTCAGGCGCAATGGACAAGCAGCATCCCGCCTGGATCCGGCGGATCCAGTGATCAGGTACCACGGCACTCCACACGCAGCCAATCACGACGAGCATCCCATCATGACGAATCGAGCTCTGCGAGCCATCGCGCTCACCGCATCCTTCGCCCTGGCCGGCTGCGCCACCACGGGCGCCACCTTCCGCAGCGGTGTGGGGGACAGCTTCCCCGACCGCCCACCGTACCGTGCAGGTGCCTCGCCGAGGAGCACGAACGGGCGCATCGCGATCCTGCCGATCTCATATCAGCGCGGCGCGTCGCAAGCGGACATCTTCGATCCTTCGTCCGCTCCGGCGTCGCCCATCTCCGGGCTGCTCGCCGAGATGAATGCGTACGTCGACTCGCTGACTCAGGCGGCGGGTGGCACGATCGCCATGCGGATCGCCGCGCCGAACGGCACACCGCCCGACGTACAGTTCGGGTGTGTGCCGGACGCCGGAGGCGACTGTGCCGATCCGTCGGCTCCCGGTCCCGCCGTTCGTAGCTCGGAAGCGGAGCAGCCGCGAATGCGGCTGGCGGTCGGGCGTCCCTCTCCCGAGTGGTCTGCGGCGGCGCGCGAATCGCTCGACGCGCGTGGGGCGCAGCAGGCGCTCGTGCTCACGCTGGAGATCGGGCAGTACTGGGTGACGAAGAGCGGTTGGACGAACCGCAAGTCGATCGCGCTCGGCACGAACTACTCGGTGCCGCTCCCCTGGCTCACGTCGCTGGAAACGCCGGTGAGTGTGATCCAGCTGACCGG
>DASSIC010000230.1:0-2363 GCA_035692325.1 Gemmatimonadaceae bacterium
CCGCGACGCTGACCAACGTGCAGCTGCGCGACAGTACCGCGGCGCCCGTGTTCACGGCGGCGCGCGTGCGGGTGCGCTACGGTCTCTGGTCGGCGCTGCGCGGTCGTGTCGTCATCAAGTCGCTCGTCCTGGACACGGCGCTCGTCGTCGCCGACAAGCGGCCGGGCGGACGCTGGAACTTCCAGACGCTCATGCGGTCGAGCGGCGCGCCGAAGGACACCTCCAGGCACGGCGTGCCGCCGCAGATCGCCGATGTGACGCTGCGTCACGCACGCTTCGTCTATCGACGACCGTGGCAGCCGGACAGCTCGCTGCCCGCCGACAAGCGCGACGCGGCGATCGCCGCCGCGCTGCTCAGCAGCGCTCGGAGCGTCACGATGCGCGTGCCCGGCGGATTCCAGCGCGTACTGGAGTACCACGACATCGATGCGCGAATTCCGGATGTCCAGCTCGCGCGCGAGGGACGCCCGACGTCGGTGCGCATCGCCGAGCTGTCGATGATCGGCGAGCCGTATCGCCCACCGGCGATCGACGTTCGATCATTGACCGGGACGATCTATGCGTCGAACGACTCGCTCTGGTGGCACGGCGCGCGCCTCGCCCTGCCGGCCTCGCAGATCAGCGGAGATGGGCGGCTCGGCTTCAACAGATCGGGGGTCGTCTTCACGCTGACGGGGGCGCCCATCGCGCTCGCGGACATTCGGTGGCTGAACCCGAAGTTGCCCCGTGAAGGCGGCGGTCGCCTTCGACTGACGATGCGCGCGCACGGCGACACGGCGGAGTATGCGCTCGCCGACGCGAACCTGCGATATCGCGATGCGTCCATCGTGGGCGGCGCGACGCTCGTGCGTGTCGCGCCCAGGAACGCCAAGAGCACCCTGCTCGTGCGCGGCGCAGACCTGACCGTGGCGCGTCTTTCGACGGGGGTGCTGAAGGAGCTCGTGCCCTCGCTGTCGTTGCCGCGCAGCGGCGTCATCGATGGCCACCTCGCGCTGAACGGAGTGCCGAGCGCGCTCGACGTGAATGCGGATCTCAGGTTCAACGATTCGCGAGCGGGACTGAGTCATCTCCTCGCGCGCGGCGGCGTCGGGCTGGACGGCGGCCTGCGCGCCCGCAATCTCGACGTTCAGCTCCGCCCACTGCGTGTCGCCACACTGGGCAAT
This sequence comes from Gemmatimonadaceae bacterium, assembly GCA_035692325.1. Taxonomy (GTDB): domain Bacteria; phylum Gemmatimonadota; class Gemmatimonadetes; order Gemmatimonadales; family Gemmatimonadaceae; genus AG11. Next base: position 1,164 of record DASSIC010000230.1, read on the forward strand.
CGGGTGCCGCTCGGTGGGACGCTCACCGGTAGCGCGCTGGTGAACGGCGCGCAGCGGGAGGGATGGAACGTGCGCGGCGATCTGACGCACGTCGACGGCGCCGAGCGATCGCATGTCGTGGGGACGGGGCGGTATCAGGTGGCGGGCAAGCGCATCGCCGCCGACGCCACGCTACAGCCGCTGTCGCTCGTCACCGTTGGGCGGTTCGCGCCGTCGGCCCAGCTGCGTGGCAGTGTGGCCGGCCGCGTACACGCCGAAGGCACGGCGCGCGACCTGCGACTCTCCGGCGTGCTGCGCTCGACGAGCGGTGGGGGAAGCTTCAACGGGCGCGGCGTCGTGGCTCTCGCCGGTGCGCGGACGCGATACGACGTGAGCGTCGCGCTCGACGCGCTGGATGCGAGCGCATACTCGCGACGGGCGCCGCGCACGCGGCTCACGGGCACGGTGATGGCTCGCGGCACGGGCATTTCACCCGCCACGGCCAACGTCGTCGTGAATGCGGACCTGGTGCGCTCGCGCTACGACTCCTTCAGCGTGGATCGGTTGCTCGCGCGCCTCGCGGCATCCAACGGCATGCTGCACGCCGACACGCTCGTCGTCATCGCCGACGGGGCCACGGCCCGTGCTTCGGGCACACTGGGGCTCGTGGCTGGACGAGAGGGCACGCTGCGAGCAGCCGTATCGGTGGACTCCCTCGGCGCATTGCGGAAGTGGCTCGGCACCAGCGACAGCTCGCGCGTTGCAGCCTCGTCGTCGCGCCAGGGCGCGGTGCTCGCCGCGGCACGTGCCGATTCCGCGCGGCGCGCCGATGCGCGGCGCATCGAACGCCTCGCGCTTGGCCTGCCGACCGACGAGCTGCTCATCGTGGACACCCTGCCGTCGATCCGGCGCGACTCGCTGGCCGGCTCGCTGACCGCGGTCGGCATCCTGCGCGGGAACATCAAGCGGCTGGGCGTGGAAGCGTCGGTGCGCGGCCGCGATGTCGTCGTCCGGGGCAACGCGGCACAATCGCTCACCGCGGACGTATCCTCGGCCAATCTGCGCGACCGCTCGCTGCCGCTGGCGTTTCGTGTGGATGCCGACTCCGTGCAGGCGTCGGGCTATGGCTTCGAGCGCGTACATGCCGAGGGCAGCTGGAGCTCTGGTCGACTCGGCGGGAATGTGAACGTCCGTCAGGACGCTCGCGTGAACTACGCCGCG
>DASSIC010000231.1:0-8403 GCA_035692325.1 Gemmatimonadaceae bacterium
AGCCGAGAACGGCGTCGCCGACGGCCACTTCCTCGATCGGGATGACGCGGCCGCCGGCCTGCACCTCTGTTCCCGCCAGGAAGCACGGACGGTAGGGCGCGACCACCGGCTCCTCGGTCGGCGTCTTGACCGGAGCCTTTACCGGCTCCTTGACGGCCGCCTTCACCGGCTCGCCCGTCTTCACACCCAGGCCTTCCGGCTCTCCGCCCGTCGTTTGCGGAACCTTGACCGGCTCCACCTTCACAGGCTCCACCTTCACCGGCTCCACCTTGGCGCCGCCCACCCCTTCGACCTCGACCGGCGCCACGTTGCCTGTGGACGTCGTGGACGGGCCTTTGCCAGTCGACGGTACCGGCTCGTCGAGCGTCGTCGTCGTGGTGGTCGGAGACTTCACGGGCCCCGTGCCCCAGCGCATGACGCGCCCAAGGACGCCGCGAAGCACAATGCCCCCGGCGATCCCGATCGCCACACCCTTCAACGCCTCTGCCGACTCGCCCGCCTGCGCGCGCCGCTCAGTAATCGCCTTCATCATCGCAGCGTAGATGTTCGGCGTGGAGCGCGGGGAGTACAGCGTCGGGACGATGGACCCTCCAGGTCCTCTGTAGTAGGTGTAGACCACGAAGCCGTGCTCGGTGAGCTCGTGCGCGTCGGCCACCGCCTTCCGCGCAGCGGCGAGATCGGCGTGGACCTCGTTGAGGGCGATCATGGTGTTGGCGGGGCCCTCGTAGAGCTCCGTGGCGTCGCCGCGGACGTTCACCTCGATCTCGTCCGGTGGCTTGCCCCACGTGATGTTGTAGTAGCCGGTGAACACGTTCGCGTTGACGCGCTCGGCGAGATTGTCCACGAAGTTCGGCCAGTCGTCCACGGCGGGCGGGAGTGGCGTGGACACGGGGCTCGCCGCCGCGTCCGGCTTGGGTGCGAGCTGCACCGCCGGCGCGGCTGGCATGCCGCTGGCCGCGGTGCGCGATGCACGCGCCGCGGCTGACCACCGGGGTGCAGCGCCGCCGTCCGCCGAGTGCCGGCCAACCTCGCCTGCCTCGCGCTCGAGCTGTTCGCGCCGTGCTGTCGAGCCACCGAGCCCAGTGAGCGACGCGGTGTCGCCGCGCGCCTGCTGCGCCGCGTGCGCAAGCTCGTGCGCCAGCAGCGTGTCGCCCGCCGGGGTACCGGGTCGATACTCGTCGTGCGCGAACGCGACGTGCGCGCCCATCGTGAGCGCGCGCGCGCCGAGCGCGTCGGAGAGCGCGCCAGCGGCGGAGGTGGAATGAACGCGCACGCGCGAGAGATCGACGCCGGTGAGCTGCTCCACGCGTGCGCGCACGCGCGCGTCGGGCGCACGGCCGCCGGAGAGCCACGGCAGGTGGTGGACGAGCTTCTGCATCGCCCGGTTGCCGAGGCCCGGCCGGCGTCCAGCGTGATGAGCCGCCGGTGCGACGGGCGTACCGTGTCGAGCGCCCGTCCGGTGGCTCGGACCAGCGAAGCGCCCGCCCCGATTCATTTGACGCGTCGCGGTGCGGCACGTTTTGCCTTCCCCGCCTTCCGTCGCGCGCGCGGACGCGGCGCAGGTGCCTCGGCGACGGGTGCGGCGATGACCGGTGCGGCGACTGCTGCTTGCCCGCCCGCGACGCGCTCCTGTTGCTCCGCCACTCGATGCGCGAGGAGCGCCTGTCGTCGCTGAGCGAGCGAGCGCGTCATCTCCGGTGACAGTCCGGGAACCTTGGTGAGGCGACTCAATACTTCCGGGCTCTCGATGTACGATGCGACCCGCAGCTCCACCGGATCGCGCTCCGGCCGCAGCCCCGCGGCGAGCTTCTGGAGGAGGGCCAGCTCGTCCGGCTGCGACGGATCCGCACCGCGCAGCAGGTTGATGCGCAGCAGCCGGTCGCCGCTGTTCCAGAGGGGCGTGATGAGCTGGGCCTTGAGCTCCGGGTATTTCGTGCGCACCTCGTTCGCGACGTCCGGCCAGCACGCCGCCGGTGTCGCGTCGAAGTGGGCGAGGAAGGCCCGGAGCTTCGCGTTCTTCGACTTGTAGAGGCCCGCCTTCTCCCACGCCCGGCGGGCGAGCTCCTGCTGATGCATGCGTCCTCCTCACCCACGTCAGAGGAACTCGAGATCGAGCGCGCCGTTGGCGACGAGGCGCTGCTCGTCGCGCGCGGTGACGGTGACGCGGGCGATCGTCTCGGGTGTGGACGTCAGGGTGATGTGCCCGACGCCCTTCTTCAGCGTCACCACGCCGCCGCGCTCGGACAGACGTCCGTGGTTGGTCGAAACGCGGACCTCGCCCGTGAAGTGCGCGTCCGCCTTTCCCTCCGCATCGACCGCGGTGACGGTGATGTCCACCGAGTCCTTGCCGTCGCCGGTGATGGCCGTGCGGTCGGCGGTGAGCTTGAATCGCGACCTCGGGACCAGCTGCTTCGACTTCGGATCCACACGGACGCCGGCGGTCTCGAGTCCCAGCGCCGTCTCCTCATCGACGGCCATCACCGCAAGCGCCGGAGCATCGGCACGCTTTGCCCCCTTCGCCGTGCGCGTCATGTCGGCGAAGTGCGTCAGAATCTCGGCCGGTTTCCGATCATCGAACTTGCCCGTATCGGCGTTCAGGTGGCTGTACGTTCCCACGATCGCGCCCGTCGCCTGGTCGAATACGATGTAGCGCCTTCCGCTCGCTGGTACAGTGGAGGCCAACGCCGGCTCTGCATTGGTGACTGGAGGCTGTCCGCGAGACGGCGCGGCGAGCTCGTCCTGTTTATCCCCCGGTTCCTTTCGCTTGTTCGTCGCCATCGCATTCTCCTAGAAGGCGTCTTCGGGAATGACCATCGCCAGGGCCCACACCGCTGCGTCCTGCGTCGAGCGGAGGCGGAAGGTGATCGAGCTGGCCGTTCCCTGGAAGAACGGGAAGCGCGTATTTGCGTCGGCACCGTCGCTACCTAGATGATCCCCGCCCCAGTAGTACCATCCGTGATAGTCGTTGCCGTCAACGCGATAGATCTCGGCGAAGAAGCCGTCGCCCCGATCGAAGCCGGCGCGTGGATCCATGGCATTGATACAGATCGACGCCATCATCCGTCGCGGACTGCCAAAGGAAATCGTCTGCACGTCGGTCGAATTGTCGGCAAACAGCCAGGTACCTCTCGCCCAGGCTGCATTACCACTATTGAAATGGCGATGGAGTGACGTGTAGCCGGCGCCGGTGAGCTCCCGCAGCTTCGCGTTGTTCACCCCCGCATGGGCCGGCCACGCCGTGTCGCGCAGCGCGCCGGCGAAGAACATGTCGCCGACCGAGCCGTCGAGGTTGATGCGCTCGGCCCGCTGCGCGTTCCAGACGCGCACGTTGCCGCTGTTGTTCGTCCCGCCCACCACGACGTCCGCCTTCGCGCCGTCGAGCGTGATGACCAGCGTCCCCGCGGTATCCTTCACCAGGACGTCGCCTTCCACTCCCTCCGTGCCCGCCACGACGTTGCCGAGCTGGGCATCCACGATCACCGTCTCCCTCCCGTCGGCGCGGCGCCCGACCAGCGTGGGAGCGACGACCCGGTTGGCCGCGATCACGTTGCCGAGCTGCGACTCCACCGTCACCGTGTCCACGCCCGCCGCGTTGCGCGCGGTGATCGTCGTGGCGGAGAGCTGGACCTTCGCGACCGGGGCGAAGGTGCCGGCCCCCACGCCCTTCGCCTTCACGTGCACTTCATCGGTCGTCTTGCTCGTCACGAGCTCGGCGCCGGCCGGCACGCCGCCGGCGTCGCGCCGCACGCGCAGCTCCGCGGCATCGGTCTCGGCGCTCGAGGTCTTGCCCGCCGCGCTCGTGGACTGCGCGCCGCGCAACCGGACCGACTGCGCGGGCAGCCCGGCGGCACGCCGCACGTCGTGGCTGAGCGACGTGACGTTTCCCGCCGCGTCGAGATGCACCTTGGCCAGCACCACCTGCGACCCGTCGTCCGTGAATCCCACCGGCGACAGGAGGCGGAACCAGGGCGTGTGGTTCAATCGCCAGACCGGTCCCGTGGGATTGCCGAGTGCCGCCTGATCGAGCGCCTCGAGGAACTGCACCGCCACGTAGTAGTCGCCCGCCGCCAGCAGCGGGGCCGTCGCCGTCGGCAGCGTCACCCCGGTCGCGTTCACGATCGCCGGCACCGACGGCACCGGTGGATCGGTCGTGGCGATCTCCGCATAGTTGGGATCGATCGTCGTGCCCGGGGCGAGCGAGATGTGCCGCCCCGAGCCATCGATGGCGATGCCGAGCTCGATGGTGATTCCCGGGGCGCCGAGTGTGGCCGTGGTGCGAAGCCCCTGTCCCACCCCCCAGTCGTGCAGGCCGGAGCCGTGCACCTGCTCGAGCGGCTGGATGAGCAGCTCGGCGTCGAGATTGCTCTCGCCGTGCGACGTGAATCCGCTGCGCACCGGCTGGTTCGTGAGTGTCGGGTCGCGATATGCCGTGCGCGCCATTCGCTTGCTGGGCATGCCTCCTCCGGTCGGTATGGGATCAGATGCCGAAAACCATCGTCCAGTCCGTGTGTGCCGCAGTCTCCGTATCGATGATCTCGCGCACGTCCTGCGCGATGCGCCGGCGTTGCGCCGAGTTGGTGCGTTGCAGCGAGAAGTGCAGCACCACGCCGAACTCGTGCGGCAGCGAGCGCCAGTCGCGCTGCGTGCCGAACAGCGCGGCGTCGGCATACTCGCCGCGGTCGGTCAGGTAGAGGGCGCCGTCGAAGTACGCCATCCCGGTCGGCGTGACGAGCTGCGTCGTCTCGGATGCCCGCTCGACCGTTGGCACGGCGCCGAGCGTCACGCGATAGATCATCGCGGGCTCCGCAACCTCTCGTACGTACGGGGACGCGGGCGACTGCACGGCCTTGAGCCCGAGGTCGGCGACGAGCACGTCACCCGCATCGTCGAGCGCGAGCGCCATGGGAGCCACGAGCGGGTTCGGACCGTTCGGCACCGCGCTCAACACGTTCACGCCGGTCCACGCCCCGACTCCGCGCGTAATGCGCACGAGGTTGCCCGGCGGGAGCGGCGTGCCCGGTGGATTGCCACCCGACTGGTCCTGCTCGCGCGCATCGCCCACCAGCAGGTCGCCACCGGGAAGCACGGCGATCGACAACGGCTCGATGAGGATGTTCAACATCGTCTGCTTCACGACGTTGAACGGGCTCGGCGTGACGTCGAGAATGAAGGGCGGCGCCGCGCCGCCGCCCGGGATGGCGCCGCGATCCAGAATGAGGAGATGGCCGGTCGCCGGATCCCGCGTCATCGCCACCGGCCACACCATGCCCAATGCGGCACGGGTCGCGAGCGTCGTCGCCGTGTTGAGGCCCGGCGACGCGAGGCGGTAGAGTGCGGGGAGCCCGGGGACGAGCACGCGATCGAGCACGAACAGGTTCCACGGCGCTCCGTCGTCCACCGCCACCGCGACGGGTTGTGTCAGGTTCCACCCGACGGGTCCCACACGCTGCGGCACGGGTGGCGCGCCGGAATAGGGCGGCTGACCGTCGGGGAGCAGTCTCCAGATGGCCTCGTCGCCGGCGCCATGCGGACCCAGCTCGCCGACGATGAGCGCGCCATCCGGCGACCGGACGATGCACGTGGGCGACACGAGCGGCAGCTGGGAGGCGATGGTGTAGATCGGCGGACGCTGTCCGCGCGCGGGACGCATGAACAACACCTTGCTCGCGTCGTCGACGACGATGCGGGGCCGCGTCGCGGCCACGGTGTAGAGCTCGAGGTAGCGGTCGAGCCCTGCCTTGAGTCCGCGCGCGCGATAGATCTGCACGATCTGACCGGTGATCTTGCGACGCTGGTAGCCATCCCAGATGTCGGGGAAGTGCAGCCCGAGCCACGACGCGAGGTAGGCGAGAAAGGGCTCCGGCACCGTGCGCGCGTCGAAGAGATGGTGCAGCCCCTCGATGACACGCTCGAGTCCTTCGTGATCGTGTGCGCCATGCGACACGACGACACCGTCGTCGATCCCGGTGAGGATCTTCTCGAACACGCGCAGCGTGGCCGCGAGGGGCAGCTCGCCCGCCGCGGGCGGACGGTCCCACAGGACGGGCGGAAGAAAGGGGAGATAGCTGCTCGTGCCCACGATGACGCCTCAGGTGATCGCCGTGGCGGTGATGACGTGTGCGCCCGGCGTGTCGCACACCAGCTCGTAGTCGGCCACGCGCACGGCGGTCGCGGCGAGGGCGAGCACGAACGGACGTTCGCTCGAGCTCCAGGCGCCCCCCGGACCGAGCGGTGGGAAGTGATAGAGAGGAATGTCCGCCGCGAGGGCGAGGCTCGAGATGAAGCCGATGTCATCGGCCGGCATCACCGCCTTGTACAGATCCGCCATGAACACGTGCTGTCCCACCTGCCACCCGAGCCGGTCCAACCCGCCGTGCACCGGATGCAGGAATGCCCGGATGCGCGCCTCCAGCGCGAGCCGCGCTCCCGCCAGCGTGGTGAGCCCGCCGTCGATCGCTCGCTGCCAGACACCGAGCGCGCACGTCGCGATGACGGGCAGGTAGCGCGGGCCGGTCACGTGCAGCCGTGATGTGAGGACGCGGCGCTTGTCGAGATAGCGCAGCACCTCCTGCACGAGATCCGGCGAGGGCTGCGGCCGCGCCTCGGCCGTCCCGTAGTCCGGAACCACGATGACGTGCACATTGCCGGGCCGGCGGTCGAGGGCTCCAAAGGTCCACGGATCGCCCTTGAGCCAATGGCCGGGATTGTCGGTTTCCTGAAGGCGCGGCTCCAGGCAGCGCACGATGGCGACGTCGGTCGTGGCTTCGCGGGCGAGGTACTCGTAGTCCTCGGCCGTGACGGCGCGGTCGCGCGTGCGGAGCAGCTGCGGCGCGCGGCGCTTGGTGTCCTCGATCGGCTCCTCGTCGGATCCGCCGAACGCGGAGAAGACATTCGTCACGCCGATGATGCCGGCCACCGGCGTGCGCATCGCCGTCACCGTGCCGGCACCCACGTTGCCCGCCGCGCCGGCCGCCACATACCGGTAACCGGGAGTGTCGATCACCGCGCCCGCGGCCGGTATGGCGCCGTGTCCCGTGGTGTTGGTGGTGCTGTAGTCGCCGAAGCGGACTTCGCCCGCTACCGGATCGAGGATGTAGGAGGTCGACGGCCCGGCCGGCAGATCGTCCACCTGCGTCCACGGCACGCCACCGACGCGCACGACGAGATGGTCATAGGGCGTGTCCGTGCCAAGTCGCTTGAAGATGGGCTGGTGCGCGAGCGCGACGATCTGGTTGGGCTTCCCGGTGCCTGTCGCCGTCTCGGCCGCGGCGGTGAGCGCGTTGAAGCTGGAGACGGCGTTGAACAGGAGATAGCGAAGCCCTACGTCGATCGGCGCGGCGGTGAGATTCGCGATGCGCACGCCGAGCCACCAATAGGTGGCGTTCAGCGTATCCGCCGGACTGTTCGGGGTCACCAGAGGCCAGGCCAGCGTGGGATTCTGACTCGTCCATCCGGCCGGCGGCGTGAGAACGATCGAGCCGGCGTGCTGGAGTCCGTCGGTGTCGTCCGTGACGATCGGCACGAGGGACCAGGCCGATGGCTGAATCACGCCACTGGAGAAGTGCCAGTCCACCAGTGCCTCGGGTGTTCCACCGGGCACGAGGCGCACGGGTCGCACGAGATCGGCGAGCAGCCGCACGTCCTGTGCGGGCAGTTGATCGAACCCGAGACAGAGCGTGACCGACTGGCCGGCGGGAATCGTGATGATCTGTCCGAGCGCCGGCGGCGAGATGAGCGTCGACGTGACGTTGGAGTACTTCAGCGCACCGCCCACCTTCGTGACGAGCAGCGCGCCCTTGAGGTTGGCGGGGAGAACGACGACGTCGGTGTCCGTTTCGAACACGAACGGCTGCTCCCCTTCGCGCTCCTGCGTCTGCGCCTGGCGCCCCTTTGCGACGGTCACGGCCCCGCCCGCGGGATTGGCGGTGAACGTGAGGAACGCATGCGCCGGCGTGGCGGGGTCGCGCGTGATCCCGAGCAGATTGAGGAAGGCGACGTAGTTCTTCTCGGGAACGCGGTTCAGCCGATAGATCATCCCCTCGACCAGCCATGCGAACAGCTCCACGAGCGTCATGCCGACGTCGCTCGGATTGTGGTCGGTCCACTGCGGTGCATAGGTGGGGATGAGCGCACGCGCCTCGGCGACGAGATCCGTCCACTGGCGGTCGTCGAGGTCCGGGGGCACGAGGCGCCCGCGCACCGAAGTCGGCGTCGCCATCGTCAGGTCTGCTCCAGGTAGAAGGGGTACACCATGCTGCGGACGTCCTGTGTGGCGCGCACGCGGTAATGCACGTGGATGCGGAGCGCGCCGCCGCGATTGTCGTTCTCCACGACCACTTCCATGAGCTCGATGCGCGGCTCCCAGCGCCCGAGTCCATCCTCCACGTAGTGCCGGGCGAGGTT
>DASSIC010000232.1:0-3886 GCA_035692325.1 Gemmatimonadaceae bacterium
CGCTCCGGCGTGACCTACGACGGACTCGTCGCGGCGATGGACTCGGCCGTGCGCATGCCGGGCGTCACCAACGCGTGGACGATGCCGATCAAGGGGCGCATCGACATGCTCGCCACCGGCATCCGCACGCCGGTCGGCATCTAGATCTTCGGCCCCGATCTCGCGCAGCTCGAGCGCATCGGCAAGCAGATCGAACGCGCGGTGCAGGGGATTCCCGGCACGCGGAGTGCTTTCGCCGAGCGGGCGGTGAGCGGCTACTACCTGGACATCGACATCGATCGCGCCGCGGCGGCGCGGCATGGCGTGAACGTCGCCGACGTGCAGACGGTGATCGCCACCGCCATCGGCGGGATGACGATCACGCAGACGGTGGAGGGGCGCGAGCGCTACGGCGTGCGCGTGCGCTATCCGCAGGAGCTGCGCGATACGCCGGAGCGCCTGGCGTCGGTGCTCGTGCCGGTGAATCACGACGTCGGCGCCTCGAGCGGAGCGAAGGCCGGAGCGGGACAGATGAGCGGCAGCGGGATGCCGACCCCCGCCGGTGCGATGGGTGGGCAGACCGCGCAGGTGCCCCTCGGCCAGCTGGCCACGATCAGGCAGGTCGCCGGTCCGATGGTCGTGCGCTCGGAGGGCGCGGTGCCCACGGCGTGGGTCTACGTCGACGTCGCGGGGCGCGACATCGGCAGCTACGTGCGCGACGCACAGCGCATGGTCGGCGACATGGTGACGCTCCCGCCCGGCTACAGCATCGTGTGGAGTGGCCAGTACGAGTACATGCAGCGCGCGCAGGAGAAGATGCAGCTCGTCATCCCGGCGACGCTGGCCATCATCTTCCTCCTCCTCTACTTCAACTTCCGGAGCGTGGGCGAGACGCTGATCGTCATGCTCTCCCTCCCGTTCGCCCTCGTCGGCGGGATCTGGCTCCTCTGGGCGCTCGGCTACAACTGGTCGGTGCCGGTGGCGATCGGCTTCATCGCCCTGTCGGGCGTGGCGGCCGAGACGGGGGTGATCATGCTCATCTATCTGGATCACGCGTGGGCGGCGCAGCGCGCGCGCGCTGAGCGTGTCACCATGCGCGACCTGTACGACGCCGTCGTCGAAGGGGCCGTCGAGCGCGTGCGCCCCAAGATGATGACCGTGACCGCCATCATGGCCGGGCTGCTGCCGATCTTCTGGGGCAACGGCACCGGCGCGAGCGTGATGAAGCGCATCGCCGCGCCGATGGTGGGAGGGATGGTCTCGAGTACGGTGCTCACGCTCGTGGTGATTCCGGCCGTGTACTCGCTTTGGAAAGAACGGTCTGTCGTGCGGCGTACGGCGCCCGGCCGTGCCGCGTACGGCGATGAAGCACTCGACCATTCAACAGCAAGAGCTTGATCGCGGATCCACGCGGAAAAGATCCGCGGATATCCGCGGAATATCCGCGCAGATCCGCGATGAAACCGTTGATTTTGATCGCTACTCGGATCGCTGCTTGACGCAGCGCGGCGCGTCCGGCACGAACCGGCGAGTCGGCTCGTCCCAGCGCATGCGCACGCCTGCCCACTCGTTGCGCGGGCAGTCCAGCTCCGGCGGCACCGGCTTCCCGCGCACCAGCAGATTCTTCTGGCTCGCGTCGACGACGAGCGTGCCTCCCTCCCGCAGTATGCGAAAGTAGCCGTCGCCATAGTCCTCCCCGTGCGTCAGCTCCTCGGTGATCGTCCCGTCGCGCGCCACGATCAGCGTCTCCGACGAGTAGTCTCCCCCGTTTCCGCCGACGACCAGCAGCGAGCCGCGCGCGAGCGGTTCGATGCGGTCCAGCGTCCGGTCGGTCTCCATGTCCCACGCCGTCGCCCAGGCCGGCGCGCGGCGCGCGGAGATGGAATCCAGATACACCGCGAGGCGATAGATCCGAATGGTCGTGCTGCGGCGGAACGGCCTGTTCTCGATCGCCACGAAATCGTTCACACCGTTCCCGTCGAGGTCACGCACGAGCAGCACGCTGTCCGTCACGACGTCGTAGGTGGAGTCGTCCTCGGCGAGCTGCTCGTCGCCCTGCTCGCATCCATCGATGCGGACGCGATCCACCAGCGCCTCGGGCGGGAACCGCCGAAGCACCGTGCTGTCCTTGAACCCCTCGGGGAGCCCGTCGAACCGGCCAGCGAAGTGGAAGGAGAGCCCGCAGTGCGCCGCCGTCGCGACGATGAGCTGTCCCCCCACACCATACCCCTTCGGCAGCGCGTACCCGAGCAGCCGCTTCAGCGTCGTGCCGACACCGAGCGAGTCGCTGGTGGCGAAGCGCCGGCTGGTGAGCAGGACCTCGCTCACGCGGCCGCCCTGCACGGACAGCACGGCCGTGTCGGCTCCCATCAGCACCGACACCTCTCGTGCCGGACGCTCCTTCACGTCGAGCTGCACCGTCGTGTCCCGTATCACGGGATACGCGCCACGCACCGAATCCAGCGACACGCCGATCCTGATCGTTCCCACGCCGTCGCCGGTGATGAGCCGAGTGCAACACCCGACCCTCGACGTCGTCGCGACCGTCGTTGCCCGCTGCGCAGTGGATGCCGACTCTTCACGCTCGCCCGAGATGCAACCCGCGCCGAGCGCAATAATGGTGAGGAGAGCGAGGACGCGGGGGGTGATGATCACGGAATTCGGTCGTGCGGCGTGTTGCGGTGAGGAATGTCATCCCGCACTCGCGCCTTCGGCGCTCACGCGGGATGACAGCGCGAACTGCTTGATCGCGGATCCACGCGGAAAAGATCCGCGGATATCCGCGGAAGATCCGCGTCGAATTGCTGTTGACCGTAGCAAGGACCGAGCGGCGTGCGGAGAAGCAGGTGCAGGTCCTTCGCTGCGCTCAGGACGACGGGCGGAAGGGAGCGGGCGGTTCCCAGAGCCGGCGTCTCGCGCCGCGGCAGTTGGCGGCGTCGAGTCCCGCCGGCGGCGGGAATGCCCGCGACCGCCCGCACGGTGCAGCGACCCTCGTCGCCGCACCGTGCGCGCCACCGCGGTCAATGCGCCGCGTCGTCCTTGTCGGTGATCTTGTCGTTGTTGTTCTTGAGCGGACCATACCCCGCGCGCCCCGGGTGTCCCGTGATCTGCACCGTGGCCGAGCCGATGTTGTTGTCGTACCGCTTCTCGGCGAACTGGTGACAGAGCCCCGTGAGCGGATCCTTCACGCGCGGGCAGCTCCCGTCCGCGTTCGGCGCGTACGCCGGATTGACCTCCACCTGGATCGTGTAGACTCCCGGCGGAACCACCGGCTGACCATCGCCCCCGTCGAGCACGAAGTACTGCCCGCCCAGCTTGAAGACGTACGTGTCGGCCCAGCCGTCGCTGATCCCCTGGTACCCGTCGATCACGGTGTTGCCGCAGTTGCGATAGCTCCAGGTGCCGTCGCCGTTGTTCACGTTGTACGGGTCGGTGTCGAGCATGCAGAAGCCGCGCTTCGCCGCCTTCCACGTGCGCCCGTTCGAGTCGATCAGCTTGTACGTCGCGTAGTGCTGGAAGTGGAAGTGGCCGTGGCAGGACGCGAACTCGAACAGCCCATCCTGGTCGGCGAAGCTGCCGTCGCCGTTCGGATCCATGTGCTTGAGCGGGCTGCCGACGAAGACGTCGGCGTCGCCGATGTTCGGCGTCGTGACCGTGAAGCGCAGCAGGTCGTGATCGCCCGGCGTGATGCCTCCTTCCTCGACGCTGCAGAAGTTGGCGGGGAGAAACTCGGTGCGGTTCACCCAGTTCTGCTGCGTCGCCTTGGAGTCGACGATGAGGTCGGGAAGCCCGACGGTATCGACGGCATTCTGGACGAGCAGCGGGCGGGTGGGGGCGATGCTGGAGCCCTGACGATCAGGTGCCGCACAGGCGGCAATGAAGCAGGCGGCGAGCAGTAGCGTACGAC
>DASSIC010000233.1:0-3753 GCA_035692325.1 Gemmatimonadaceae bacterium
GGCGGGCGCGCGCTGATCGGCCGGTCGGTGCGCGAGGCCTTTCCGGAGCTCGTGGGGCAGGGGTTCATCGAGGCGATGGACCGCGTCTACGAGACGGGCGAGCCGTACTTCGCCAACGAGCGGCTCGTGCGGCTGGACCGCGACCGAGACGGCGTGACGGAAGACTACTTCTTCAACGTCGGCTATCAGCCGCTCCGGGACGCGTCGGGCGAGGTGTACGCGATCGCGAGCGTCGCGTACGAAGTGACGGACCAGATGCGCGCGCGCCAGGAGCTGGAGCTGGCGAAGCAGGCGGCGGAAGAGGCGCGGGTGGAGGCGGTGACGGCCAACCAGGCCAAGAGCGCCTTCCTGACGACGATGAGCCACGAGCTGCGCACGCCACTCAATGCGGTCGCGGGCTACTCGGACCTGCTGCTGCTCGGCGTGCGCGGCACCCTCAGCGAGAGCCAGCGCGCGGACCTCGAGCGCATCAAGCGGAGTGGGCAGTACCTGCTCGGCCTGATCAACGACGTGCTGAACTTCGCCAAGCTCGACGCGGGCCAGGTGGAGTATCGCTTCGAGGACTTGCTGGTGTCGCAACTCATGGAGAGCCTGGAAGAGCTGATCCGCCCGCAGGTGGACCAGAAGGGACTCCGCTATCATCACGGCATGTGCGCCCCCGATCTCCAGGTGCGCGCCGACCCGGAGAAGATGCGGCAGGTGCTGCTCAACCTTCTCGCGAATGCGGTGAAGTTCACCGATGCTGGCGGCGAAGTGGCGCTGTCATGTAGCGCCGACCTGCACTCGGTGCACATGTCGGTGAAGGACACCGGCCGCGGGATCGCCCCCGAGCAGCTCGCGCGCGTGTTCGATCCGTTCGTGCAGGTGGACCGCCATCTCACCCCGATGAGCCAGCAGGGCGTGGGGCTCGGCCTCGCCATCAGCCGCGATCTGGCGCTGGGAATGGGAGGAACACTCGAGGCGTCGTCCGCCCTCGGACAGGGGAGCGAATTCGTGCTGACGCTACCGAGGGCGAGAGTCAGGAGCAACTGACGCCCTTCGTTTTACGACTCACTGACGTACGCAGTACCAAGTACGAGGTACGTAGACCGACCTACCGGCCGCTCCAATGTGCCGACGCTCCCCTGCGGCGCCGACCTGAAAACCGCACTTGCGACGATGGCCAGCGTGGCCCCGCGCGACCCCTCATTAGCGTGGCGTGGATGTCGGTCCTGGTACGCAGTACCTGGTACCGCCTACTTCCGTGGCAGTTCTGCGGTTGAGTATCAACGCCCCACTGCGCTCGCGCGTACCCCGGGGAGTCGATACTGTCATCCGGCGTTCAGCATGTCTCCCCGCCGCCGGGGCCCCGCCACTCCCGTTCCTTCCTAGAGGTCTGATGCCTCGTTCGTCCCGCCTGTTGGCGGCCATGCTGCTGGCCGCCCTCCCCGCCCTTTCCCCCCCGGCCGGTGCGCAGGCACCCGCGCCTGGCCGGATCACGGGTCTCGTGCTCGACTCCGCATCGGGCCGGCCACTCGCAGCCGTGCAGGTCTTCGTGACCGGCACCCGCCTCGGCGGCGCGACGAACGACGCCGGCCGATTCGTCATCGGCAACGTGCCCGCTGGCACCGTCGCGCTCGAGGCGCGTCGCGTCGGCTATCGCGGCGGCCGCATCGCGAGCGTCAACGTTCCCGCCGGCGGCACCGCCGACGTCGAGTTCCGGCTCACCACCATCGCCCTCACCCTCGAGGCGGTGGTCACGACCGGTGTCGTCGATCCCACGAGCGGCACGCGCGTGCCCTTCACCGTGGGACGCGTGAACTCCGAGGATGCACCCGTCCCCGCGGCCAACGCGATCGAGACGATCCAGGGCAAGATCGCCGGCGTGAGCGTCACGCCGAGCGGGCAGCCGGGGAGCGGTACGAACATCCTGCTCCGGTCGCCGACGAGCATCAGCAAGTCCACTTCGCCGCTCATCGTCGTGGACGGCGTGATCCTCAGCCAGTCGTTCGATGGCTCCTCGGCCGATCTCGAATCGATGGACATCGAGAGCGTGGAAGTCGTGAAGGGCGCGGCGGCCGCGTCGTTGTACGGCTCGCGCGCGGCGTCCGGCGTCATCCAGATCCGCACGCGTCGCGGTGCATCCAACGCCGAGGGCGCCACGCAGACCACGCTGCGTTCCGAGGTGGGGAAGAACTCGCTCGGCGGCAAGATCAACTGGGCGACGGAGCACTACTACCTCACCAACGCCTCGGGGCAGTACGTGGACGCCGCAGGCAACGTGGTGGCACGCGCGCAGCGCGTGGCCAAGCCCGTGTACGCGCGCTTCCAGGACACGCCGTATGCCGACCCGATCTACGATCAGGTGGACCGGTTCTTCAACCCCGGCACCTTCTTCAAGAACACCGTCACGCTGTCGCAGCGCGCGGGGCGCACGAACTGGCTCCTCTCCTTCAACAACAACAAGGAAGGGGGCGTCGTCCTCAACAGCGGCGCGTACGACCAGAACAACATCCGCCTCAACCTCGACCATCAGCTGCGCGACGACTTCAAGCTGTCGTTCAGCGGCTACCACAATCGGTCGCAGCGGCAGAACCTGTACGGCGACACCTTCTTCGACCTGATCAACCAGGCGCCGGACGTGGACCTGCTGGTGCCCGATCCCGACGGCACGCCCTACCTGTTCCAGGGCGATCCGGAGGGTCGTGAAGAAAATCCGCTCTACGTGCTGGCGACGGAAGACAACGTGCGCCGCCGCACGCGCACGCAGGGGAGCATCGAGGCGCGGTGGACGCCGCTCTCCTGGTTCAACCTGGACGGGAACGTGAGCTACGACCGCTCCGACCGCCGCAACAACTTCTTCCTCGACGCCGGGCTCAAGACCGAAGGGTTCGGCACGGGCGGGCTCGGCGAGATCGCGCAGGGCGTCGGCCAGACCGACGCGATCAACGCCGCCGTGAGCGCCAACTTCCTCCAGTCCGTCGGCGACTTCACCCTGCGCTCCACGCTGCGCGCGCTGATGGAGCGGGAGAACAACGAGTTCACCTACGCGGACGGCACCGTGTTCGCCACGCCGGGCGTGCGCAGCCTGAGCAACGCCACGATCACGCGCGACAGCTCGTCGATCGAGGAGATCCGCTCAACCGGCTACGCGGCCACCGCCGCCGCCGACTACAGGGGCAAGTACATCTTCGACGCTCTCGTGCGCCGCGACGGCAGCTCGCTCTTCGGGCCGGAGAACCGCTGGAACGTCTATCATCGCCTCAGCGGCGCGTATCGCATGGCGGAAGAGTCGTGGTGGCCGGTGAAGTCGATCTCGGAGTTCAAGCTGCGCGCGTCGCAGGGAACGGCGGGCGGCCGTCCCGACTTCGACGACCAGTTCGAGACCTTCGACTTCATCGCCGGCGGCGGGCTTCGCAAGAGCACGCTCGGCAACAAGTTCCTCAAGCCCGAGCATGCCACGGAGACGGAGATCGGGCTCGACATGATCGTGAAGGAGCGCTACTCGCTCCAGCTCTCGTACGCGAAGAACAAGGTCGTCGACCAGCTGGTGCAGATCCCGCTCTCGGCCTTCTACGGCTACACGTCGCAGTGGCAGAACGCGGGCACGGTGGAAGGCAACACCATCGAAGCGACGCTCGAGGCGCAGGTGCTGAGCCGCCCGACGCTGAGCTGGCGGATGGGCTTCGTGGCCGACCGCTCGCGCAACAAGATCACCGAGTTCAACCGCTCGTGCTTCCAGACGAACACCATCGGCTACCGCTGCGCGGGTGA